>JBKDQC010000633.1:0-9914 GCA_046342295.1 Deltaproteobacteria bacterium
GCTCCAGGTGCTCGAGCAGCAGTACGAGTGCGTCACCACGGAGAAGGAGCGGATTCAGCTCCTCTTGCGCGTCGCGGCCATGTGGGAGGAGGAGTTCGTCAAGCCCGACAAGGCCGCCGAGCGGCTCGAAAAGGTCGTCGAGATCGACCCCTCGAACGACGCCGCCTACCGCGGGCTCGAGCGGATCTACCGCGGCATGCAGCGCTGGGAGAAGCTCATCGACACCCTCGAGCGCCACGTGGCCTCGACGCCGGATCGTACCGAGAAGCAGCAGCTCCTCGCGGCGATCGGTGACGTATACAACGCGGAGGTTCACGACGCCGACCGCGCCGTCGACGCCTACCTCAACATCACATCGATCAACCCGGACAACGTCACCGCCCTCGACGCGCTCACCCGCATCTACGACAAGCGAGGCGACCACAGCCAGGCGCTCGACACGATGATGCACCTGGTGCGGTTGCTCCAGGACCCGCAGGCGATCGTCGATCTCCGGTACCGCATGGGCAGGCTCCTCGACGAGAAGATCGGGGACCGCGCGAGCGCCGTGGACCAGTACCAGAGCGCGCTGGACGTCGAAGCCGGGCATCTGCCCTCGCTCGAGGCGATGCGGAAGATCCACGTCGATTCCGGCGACTGGCTGGCTGCTGCAAGAACCCTGGAGCAGGAGTCGCAGTACCAGCAGCAACCGCGCCTCATCGCGCGGCTGCTCGTGGAGCTCGGACGCCTCTACGAGGACAAGCTCGACGAGCACGAGCGCGCGGTGGAGTGCTTCCAGGCGGCGTTCCGCCAGGACCAGGACAACGAGGACGCCGCGTTGCCGTTGGCCGAGGAGGCGATGCGCACGGGCGCCTACGACGCGGCGGTGCCGCTGCTCGACATGCTCGTCAAGCGTTCGGGCAAGCGAGACGCGTCCGAGCAGCAGCGCCTCGCGTTCATGCTCGGCGACGCCGCGCAGAAGACCGACAACAACGAGGCCGCGATCAAGGCGCTCTCGAAGGCCTACCAGCTCGATCAGCAGCACCTTCCTACGCTGCTCTCGCTCTCGAACGCGTACTACACCACGCAGAACTGGGAGCAGGCCTTCAAGTACTACCAGATGGTCCTCGCGCACCACCGCGACGACCTCGACAAGGAACAGCTCACGGACGTCTTCTTCCGGCTCGGTGTCATCAAGCGCGAGCAGGGCGACCGTCGCAAAGCGCTCAACATGTTCGACAAGGCGCTCGAGGAGACGCCGACCCACCGGCCGACCCTCGAAGCGGTCGTGGGCCTCTACGAGTCCCAGAACGACTGGGAACAGGTCATCCAGTTCAAGAAGCAGATCCTCGATCAGCTCGGGGGCGACGAGCGCTTCCAGATGCTCGAGAAGATCGGCGATCTGTGGAGCGAGAAGGTCAAGAACGCTTCGAAGGCCGTCGAGGCCTACTACGAGGCGCTCGAGATGCGTCCCAAGACGCACAAGCTCCTCCACAAGCTGCTGGTGCTCCACCAGACGACCAAGCAGTGGGATTCTGCGATCGAGATCATCGACCGCATCGCAGGGCTCGTCGACGATCAGGCTGCGTCGGAGGAGTCCAAGAAGGCGCAGAAGTCGAAGTACAAGTACACGGTCGCGGTCATCCTGCGAGACGAGGTGAAGGACCTCGACCGCGCCCTCGTGGAGTTCGACGCCGCGCTCGACCTCGACCCCTCGCAGCTCAAGGCGTTCGAGGCCATCAACAAGGTCCTCAACGGACGCAAAGATTGGAAGCAGCTCGAGCGCGCGTTCCGCAAGATGCTGCGCCGGGTGACGGGCACGACGTTCCCGGGCAACGAGAACCGAGAGCTCGAGCACACGCTGTGGCACAACCTCGGCGTCATCTACCGCGACCGCATGCGGCAGCCCGAGACTTCGGTCGAGGCGTTCAAGATGGCGTCGCAGATCCGTCCGGACAGCGCGCAGGAGCACCAGATCCTCGCGGAGCTCTACGCCGTGATCCCCGGGCGCGTCGAGGACGCGATCGCCGAGCAGCAGTGGCTGCTCAAGCAAGACCCGTATCGGGTCGAGTCCTACCAGGCGCTCTATCGCCTCTACTTCGAGGCTCGACAGTATGACAAAGCGTGGTGCTTGGCCTCGACGCTCTGCTTCCTCAAGAAGGCGGACGCCGAGCAGCAGCAGTACTTCGAGCAGTACCGAGGCCGAGGCCCGATCCGTCCGACCTCTCGGCTCGACGACGAGCGGTGGCTCAAGGACCTCGCGCACCCCGACGAAGACCTCGTGGTCTCGAAGATTTTCTCTCAGGTGTGGCCGGCCATCCTCTCGATGCGCGGGCAGACCGACGCCAACGCCGGCCTCGCGCCGAAGTACCAGGTCGATCCGAGCACACACACGGGCGCCTTCCCCCGCACCTTCGGTTTCGTCGCCCAGGTGCTCGGGATCCCGACGCCGCGCCTGTTCCTGCGCCAGGACGTGGCCGGGGGCCTGACGCACCTGCCCGTCTATCCCCTCGCGTCTTTGTGCGGTTCGACGCTGCTGACGGGCTTTCAGCCGCTCGACCTCATGTTCATCGCGGCCCGCCACCTCTCGGACTACCGTCCAGAGCACTACATCCGCACGCTGCTGCCCTCGAACACGGAGCTCAAGACCGTGCTGATGGCCGCGCTGCGGCTCGCGAACCTCGTGCCGGGGGACCCGCAGATCGATCAGACGGCGCAGGGGTTGCGAAGCAAGCTCCAGGCACCCCAGCTCGATGCCATCGGCACCCTCGGGCGGCGCTTCATCCAGGCCGGAGCCCGAACCGACGTGAAGAAGTGGCTGCAGGGCGTGGAGCTCACCGCATGCCGCGCGGGCTTCCTCGTGTGCAATGACCTCGACACGGCGGCGCGCATGGTCCAGGCGCTCGGCCCGACGGGCCCGGTGGACTTGTCTCCCAAGGAAAAGGTCAAGGAGCTCGTGCTCTTCAGCGTGTCCGAGGAGTACTTCCGGCTCCGACAG
This sequence comes from Deltaproteobacteria bacterium, assembly GCA_046342295.1. Lineage (GTDB taxonomy): Bacteria > Myxococcota_A > Polyangia > Polyangiales > Sandaracinaceae > JAFLCL01. The sequence goes on from JBKDQC010000633.1 coordinate 2,978, forward strand.
ACGCTGGGCATCCAGATCGCCATCTCCTGAACGGCCCGGCGGGGGCGGCCCTCGCGCCCCTGCTTGCCATGTGCGGTGAGGCCATGTGCGGTGAGGCCATGCGCTCGGAGACGCTCGAGGTGCCCCTGCCGACGCGTCGCGCGACGGTTCGACTCGCGGGTCGCCTGGCGGGTGTCCTCGGTCCCGGGGACCTCGTCTTCCTCGAGGGACCGCTCGGGGCTGGAAAAACGTTCTTCTCGAGGGCGGTCTGTCGGTCTCTCGGCGTACCGACCGAGGTTCCGATCCAGAGCCCGACCTTCGCGCTCGTGAACGAGCACAGCGGGAAGGTCCGGATCGTACACACGGACCTCTACCGGCTCTCGGACGCTTCGGAGATCGATGAGCTCGGGCTTCGGGAGGCGCTCGTCGACGCGGTGGGGCTGATCGAGTGGGGGGAGCGGTTCGGAGACGCGCTTGGCTCCGATGGCGTCACGGTCGCGTTCGAGCTTGCCGAGGGCAAGCGTGTCCTTCGGGTGAGCCCGCGCGGACCACGCGGGCGTCAGATCGTCGAGCGGCTCGCCGCAGGCTGACGCGGTCCGAGGGGCCGAGCCTCCCTGCGGCGCGGTGCGGCTGTCACACTCGGGGCCTTGCCGGCGGCGGGTGTGCCTGGTACCAGCGGGCCGATGCCGCGCAGGGACGAACTCCGCAAGATCCTCCTCCTCGGCTCCGGCCCGATCGTGATCGGACAGGCGTGCGAGTTCGACTACTCGGGGACGCAGGGCGCGAAGGCTCTCCAGGAGGAGGGTTACGAGGTCGTCCTCGTGAACTCCAACCCCGCGACGATCATGACGGACCCCGAGTTCGCGGATCGGACGTATGTCGAGCCGCTGATCCCGGAGGTCGTGGAGGCGATCATCGCGAGGGAGCGGCCCCAGGCGCTGCTGCCGACGCTGGGCGGACAGACGGCGCTCAACCTCGCGCTCGCGCTCCACGACAACGGGGTGCTCGAGAAGTACGGCGTCGAGTTGCTCGGCGCGAACGTCGCCGCGATCCGGAAGGCGGAGGACCGCGAGCTCTTCAAGCAGGCGATGGAGAAGATCGGGCTCGGCGTCTGCCGCGCCCGTACCGCGCGCACGATCGAGGAGGCCGAGCTCGCGGTGCAGGAGATCGGCTTCCCCGTGATCCTTCGTCCCTCCTTCACGATGGGCGGGACCGGAGGGGGCATCGCCTACAACCGCGTTGAGTTCGACGCGGCCATCCGCTGGGCGTTCTCGCAGAGCCCGACGCACGAGTGTCTCATCGAGGAGAGCGTCCTCGGCTGGAAGGAGTACGAGCTGGAGGTGATCCGCGACCGCGCGGACAACTTCTCGGTGATCTGTACGATCGAGAACTTCGATCCGATGGGTGTTCACACGGGCGATTCGATCACCGTGGCGCCCGCGATGACGCTGACGGACAAGGAGTACCAGCGCCTCCGCGACGCGGCGCGCGCCGTCATCTCGGAGATCGGCGTCGAGACCGGTGGCTCGAACATCCAGTTCGCCGTGAACCCCGCGGACGGCCGCGTCATCGTCATCGAGATGAACCCGCGCGTGTCGCGCAGCTCCGCGCTCGCGTCGAAGGCCACGGGCTACCCCATCGCGCGCATCGCCGCGAAGCTGGCCGTCGGGTACCGGCTCGACGAGCTCGTGAACACCATCACGGGCACGAGCGCCGCCTTCGAGCCCACGATCGATTACGTGGTCGTGAAGTGGCCGCGGTTTGCGTTCGAGAAGTTCCGCGGCGCCGATCCGCGCCTCACCACGCAGATGAAGTCCGTCGGCGAGGCGATGTCGATCGGAAAGACCTTCAAGGAGGCCTTCCAGAAGGCGGCGCGCTCGCTCGAGATCGGCCGCGACGGCCTGGTCTCGCTCCTCGACCGCGCAGACTACTTGCAGCTCGCGAGCGAGGTGCGGGCGATGCGCACGCAGCCGCCGGGGACGCCCATCGTGCTCGGAGCGCCGCGAAAGAACGACACGCTGCCCGCGGCGAGCGACGATGAGCTTCGCGACGCGATCCTCGACATCATCGCGACGCCTCTGGGCGACCGGGTTTGGTACCTCTGCGATGCGATGCGCCTGGGCGCCACCGTGGAGGAGATCCATCGAGCCACGGCGATCGATCCTTGGTTCCTCACCCAGGTCGCCGAGATCATCGAGGAGGAGCGCGCGCTCGCGGCAAGCAAGGGCTCCGCGCTCGAGGCCGACGCGCTTCGCCGCGCCAAGGCCCTGGGCTTCACCGACGCGCGCATCGGCGCGCTCCGAGGGGAGGACCGCGCGCAGGTCGCCGCCACGCGCGCCAGGCTCGGTGTGCGTCCGATCTACGCCCGCGTCGACACCTGCGCGGCCGAGTTCGTCGCCAGGACGCCCTATCTGTATTCGACCTCGGGGCGCGCCAGCGAGGCCGCGCCCACGGATCGAAAGAAGGTGATGATCCTCGGGGGAGGCCCGAACCGGATCGGCCAAGGCATCGAGTTCGACTACTGCTGCGTGCATGCGGCGTTCGCGCTCAAGGAGCTCGGCTTCGAGACCGTGATGGTCAACTGCAACCCGGAGACCGTCTCGACGGACTTCGACACGAGCGACCGCCTCTACTTCGAGCCACTCACGCTCGAGGATGTGTTGTCGATCGTCGAAGTGGAGAAGCCGTTCGGCGTGATCGTTCAGTACGGCGGGCAGACCCCGCTCAAGCTGGCGATGGCGCTCGCGCGCGCCGGCGTCCCGATCCTCGGCACGAGCGCAGCGGCGATCGATCGCGCCGAAGACCGTGAGCAGTTCGACCATCTGCTCACGAAGCTCGCGCTCAAGAGACCGCAGGGCGGGATCGCGCGCGGCATGCAGGAGGCTTTCGAGATCGCCGAGCGCATCGGCTTCCCGGTGGTGGTGCGGCCGAGCTACGTGCTCGGCGGGCGCGCGATGGAGGTGGTCCACTCGCGCGCGGATCTCGCGCAGTACTTCGCCGTCGCGCTCCAGGCCGTCGAGGACGCCGAGAAGCAGACAATCCTCGTCGACCAGTTCCTCAAGGATGCGATCGAGGTCGACGTCGACTGCATCTCGGATGGCAAGACCGTGGTGATCGGCGGCCTGCTCCAGCACATCGAGGAAGCGGGGGTGCACTCGGGGGACTCGTCGATGGTCCTGCCCGCTCACGCGTTGCCGCCCGAGGTGCTTGCGAGCATCCGGAGCTCGACGCGCGCCCTCGCGCTCGAGCTCGGCGTGGTCGGGCTGATGAACGTCCAGTTCGCGATCAAGGGCAGCGCCGTCTTCGTGCTCGAGGTGAACCCGCGGGCGTCGCGGACGGTGCCGTTCGTCAGCAAGGCGATCGGCGTCCCGCTCGCGAAGCTCGGCGCGAAGGTGATGGCGGGGAGCACGCTCGCGGAGCTGGGCTTCACCCGCGAGGTCGTGCCGGGTCACGTGGCGGTGAAGGAGTCGGTCTTCCCGTTCACGAAGTTCCCCGGTGTCGACACGATCCTCGGGCCCGAGATGCGCTCGACAGGCGAGGTGATGGGCCTGTCGAACGCGCTTCCCAGCGCCTTCCTCAAGGCGCAGCTCGCGGCGGGGAGTCGGCTGCCGAGGGAGGGACGCGTGTTCGTCAGCGTGCGCGACGACGACAAGCCGGCTGCGTGCGAGATCGCCCTCCGGCTCTCGGAGCTGGGCTACCAGATCGTCGCGACCGGTGGCACGCAGGAGGCGTTGCTCCGCGCGGGGATCGCGAGCGAGCGCGTCAACAAGGTGCGTGAGGGGCGCCCACACATCGTCGACAGGCTGACGAACCGCGAGATCGCGGTCGTGATCAACACCACCGAGGGCGCCCAGGCGATCCGCGACAGCTACACGCTGCGGCGGCAGACGCTCGTGTCCGGAATTCCCTACTTCACGACGATCGCAGCTGCGGCGGCGGCCGTCGATGCGCTCGAGGCGAGGCGCGTGGGGCCGCTCGCGGTGCGGTCGATCCAAGAGTACCACGAGGACCTCCGACGGCGGCGGCCCGCTCCCTGAACAGAACCCGACGAAGCGATGGCGCGCACCGAGAGACGAGCGCTGTGGCTCTGGCTCCTGGCGCTCTGCGCGTTCGGAGCGATGCCCGATGCGGCGTTCACGCAGGCGCCGCAGGCGGACGCACAACCTCGACGCGCGGTGGTGTCGGGAGTTCCGCGGGAGGGGCAGGGCGAGGACGTGCAGGTTCTCTTGCCGGGCGGGACGCACGCGCCGGGGTCTCTCTCGGTCATCGTCGCGCTCCATGGTCGTGGCGAGGCCGTCCGCGGTCCAGCGCGAGGCGCGCGCGGATGGCTCGACGACTACGCGCTCGAGCGGGCCTTCGTCGTGATGACCCGGGGCCGGCCCATTTCGGCAGACGCCGCGGGACTGGCGAGCCCCGCGCAGCTCTCCGTGATGACGCGGGCCCTGCGCGCGCGCCCGTTTCGGGCGATCGCGGTGGTCATGCCCTACACGCCGGATCTCATCGACGATGCGCCGGGCTCCGACCGCATCGCCGCCTACGGGCGCTGGCTGTTGGAGGTGATGCTTCCCGCCGTGCGGACGGCCCTGCCGGAGATCGGCGCGGAGCCTTCCCGCACCGCGATCGATGGCGTCTCCCTCGGTGGGATGCTCGCGCTGGACATCGGCCTGCGACACCCCGAGAGCTTTGGCAGTGTCGGCGGCATCCAAGCCGCCGTGCGAGGCCGGGTCGGAGCGTACGGGCCTCTGGCGACGGGAGCGACGCGCTGTCTGCGCCTGGCAACGAGTGAGCGCGACCCGATCCTCCTCGCGACCCGGGAGCTCTCGTCTGCGAGGCGCGCCCGTGGGATCGTGCATGAGCTCGTCGAGTACGCCGGCCCGCACGGGTACGCCTTCAACCGGGGCCCGGGAGCGCTCGAGCTCCTGCGTTTCCACCATGGATGCTTCTCACGCTGACGTGCCTCGGGGGCAGGGTGGTCCGCGAATTTGCCCGCTCCTGGGACGCGTCCTAAGACGGGCCCATGGACAAGGTCCCCATGACGCCAGAAGGCCACGCTGCGCTGCTCGTGGAGGTGAACCACCTCAAGACCGTCGAGCGTCCGCGGATCTCGAAGGAGATCGGAATCGCGCGCGAGCACGGCGACCTCCGCGAGAACGCCGAGTATCACGCGGCCAAGGAAAAACAGGGGATGGTCGAGGCCCGGATCAACCAGATCGAGGACAGCATCTCGCGCGCGGACGTCATCGACGCCTCGACGTTCACTGGGGACAAGGTGAAGTTCGGCGCCTACGTGGCCCTCGAGGACACGGACTCCGGCAAGAAGGTTCGATACCGCATCGTCGGTCCGGACGAGGCCGACTTGAAGAAGGGGAGCATCTCGGTGAGCTCGCCGATCGCCCGCGCGCTGATCGGGCGCAAGGTCGGCGACGAGGTCACCGTCAACGCGCCCGGTGGTGAGCGCGTGTACGAGATCGTCGAGGTCGCGTGGACGGCCTGACATGAGCCAGCGAGACGTGACTCTCGAGCTGGACTTCGCGGTTCCTCCTGGACGCCTGTGGGACGCGGTGACGGACCACGCGGCGATGGGCAAGTGGACCGGAGCCGAGGTGCGGCTGCTCGCGCGTGGGGATGAGCGCGGTGTGGGCGCGGTCCGCCGCGTGCGCGTGGGGCCGACGTCGGTCGACGAGGAGGTCGTCTACGCGGACGCCCCGCGGAGGCTCGTCTACCGCGTCGTGCGGGGGGGAGGGCTCTCGCACCACCGGGGCGAGGTGCTCATCGAGCCCAAGGGCGCCGGGTCACACCTCACATGGAGAGTTCGGCTCGTTTCACCCGTTCCCGGCATGAGCCGCGTGATCGCCAGCGCGGTGGGTGCTGCGATCGGCCGCGGGCTCGTGGAACTTCGCGGTCTCATCGGCGGCTGACGACGCGCTGCCGCGACGACTCTGGTTCGCTCGTTCGCCCGCGAGCAGCTCAAGCCATCGTGCCCGAGTGCTCGAGGGACTCGTTCTGCGGCCCCGAGCCGGGAGCAGTGGACGATGGCGAGGACGGCGCCTCGATTCTCGGCAGGAGGCCGGTACGGTAGGCGTCGAGGAGCGCCTGCGCGACCTCGGCGGGCATCCCGAGGAAGGCCTCGTCGTAGCGGATCGGGGGATCGTCCTTGCGCTTGAGCACCAGCGTCTTGGTCTCGTGGATTCCGTCGAGCACACTGAAGGCGCGTCGTGCGTCCACCGACACGCGCTGCAGCTTTCCCCAGCGCGCCCGGTGCACGCCCGTGCGGGTACGCAGCAACAGCTCGGCGGGGGTGAGCACGAGGGCCATGCCTCTGCGCACCGAGATCTCGCGGCGGGTCGACCACCACCATCCGAGAGGAAAGACCAACGCCACGGCAATCGCGCCGAGCGCGAGCGCGACGACCTCGCCTGGGAGCGAGACGTTCACGCGCGCGAGCCCCTCGACCATCACGAACGCGAGGAGGAGCGTGGCGTACGGGCCCCGGCGCACCCATGCGCCGCCGTGCGGCACGACCAGCGTTCCGGGCTCGGTGATCCCGTGAGCGGCTTCGTCGTAGACCTTGCTGGCGAGCTGCGCGGGCGCGGGAAACAGCGGGGCCTCGAGGTGCGGAAGCGGTCCGAGCCACCGCATGAGCCGCTCCGCGAGCACGCCGGGGCTGTGCTCGAAGAGCGGCGGAATCCTCAGGAACAAGGCGTCGCCGCTGGAGCCGACCACGAAGACATCGGCCCACGGGCGGCCCGAACGACGTGTCTGCCAGAGCCCTCGCTCGACGATCGCGACGATCGCGTCCCGCTCGATCGAGGCCTCGCTCGCCCCGTCCGTCAGAAACAGCCCGCAGGGCGCGAGCACGAGCGCCGAACGCTTTGCGCGAGTGGCGAGGACGAGGCGACGCGCGAGGCTGACCCCGAGGAGCACGGCTCGCGTCGTGAGGCCGACCGCGAGGAGCCGC
>JBKDQC010000634.1:0-4816 GCA_046342295.1 Deltaproteobacteria bacterium
TGCCACCGGCTCCAACCTGAGGGTGCCGAATGGCTCACGCGACACCGCGACCGCATCGAGCTCCATCGCCTCCCTCCCTACTCGCCCGAACTGAACGGCATCGAGGGGGTGTGGAAGACGACCAAGAAGCGCACCACGCACAACCGCTTCTACCCCACCGTCGCCGACCGTGACGCGGCCCTCGTCGACACCTTCGAGACCTTCAAGGCTTATCCGGAGATGGTCGCCGGTCATATCGCCAGGTTTCTATGATCCAGGGTCTCGCCGATGCTGTTTAGGTCGAGGGTATGACCCACAGCACGGTTGCCCCTCTTCTCGCCACGGCTCGCGTCGTCCTGACGGTCCTGGCGCTCCCGTCGCTCGTCGGCTGCCTCGCGGCTGACGCCTCGAGCTCGCGTGGCGCGTTCGGCTCCGATGAGCAGGCGGCGCAAGCCAACTGCTCCGCCAGTCTCTACGAGCCCGAGACGGAGAATCTCGACCCCAACTTCGCGCGCTCCTTCCCGACTCTCTCCGACCTCGACGCTGCCCCAAGCGAGGCTCCGGTGCAGCGATGGGAGTTGTGGGCCGACCGCCGGGGTGGCGGGGTCGTATACGACGGTCCGGACGAGGTGCGCGGCGAGGACGCAATGCTTGCCGCGGCGAACCTCGTGCAGCGCGTCGCTGTCGCGCACGGGCTGATCAGCTCTGGGGACGGCGTCCTCGATGCGCTCTGGATGGACTCCGCGTCCGGCTACCCGTTCGTACGCGGGGGGCAGTACTACACGGTCGTGCGAACAGGGAGCGTGGCGGCGGTCTTCGCGCAGCGGTCGGGGCGTCCCTCGGCTGCGTTTGATTACGTGGTCGCGCTCTACGACTCGGGGCGTCCCGTGGTGCCCTGTACGGCACCCGTGTCCGAGCAGGAGTGTACGGAGTGCGTGGAGGGCGGCGGCGGCATGGCTTGCGCTGACGTCTGCGAGGCGGGTGCGTGCCGTTTGTGTGTTGCGTCGGGCGGTGGCGAGGCGTGCCTCTCGCGCTGCGGCGCCGGCGGCGTGGAGGCGAGCTGTCGGTCCTGCATCGAAGGAGGCGGCGGAATGGCGTGCGCGAGCGCATGCGAGGAGGGACAGTGCCGCTCGTGTGTTGCGTCGGGCGGCGGCGAGGCGTGCCTCCCGCGCTGCCGCGGCGAGCGTTCCTACCACTGCCTGATGCCGGATGGCACGCCGGTGCCGCCGGGCACCCGTCGAGGGCCCTACACCTGCATGCCCGACGGAACCTGGGGCTGAGCATGGGTGGGGCTCGGAGGTGGGCATCGAGGACAGCGCGCGTGCCGGAGTGGGAGGCTACTCGGAGGCCTCCCACCACGAGATCGTATCGCGCAGCACGCTCCCGAAGTCGTCTCCTGCCTCGAAGGACCAGAAGCCGTCGCTCGGTTCGTTGTTGCGGGTTCGGCCGCGTGCGCCGTCCGCGAACCGTTCGGGGTCGAGGGCGACCTCGCCCGGTAGCCGCCCACCCATGGCGTGCTGGTGGCAGCCCGCGCAGTTGCCTCGCAGAAGGCCTGGGGCGGCGTCGATGTACGGGTTCGAGCACCAGCTCGCCCGGTCGTGGACCTCGCGGAGCGCATCGGCCAGAGATGGCGCGCCGACCTCGAAACCCCCGCCCGGCTCGGGATCTCGCTCGGCGTAATCGACCGCCACGCACATCTTGTAGCTCGACCACGGACCGCCGAGCGCCCGGATGGTCGCGGGCCGGTCGGCGCCGAAGTCCGTGTCGGGCTCGGGAGACCACCACAGCGTGATGTTCATCCAGGTGTCGAGCTCCCGTGTTCGGATGTGCATCCCCGCGAGCCGGAAGCTCGGTCCGGCCGGGACGGTCATCGCATAGATGAGGTCGTCGCCAGGGTCGGCCGTGCCGTCTCCTGCGCCCCAGCTCGCGTCGCCGGAGTCGAAGCGCCGGCGAAGGGCGCGCGCGGAGGTGTCGAAGGTCGGCAGCGGCATCGCGAGGTCGCCGCGTGTCCAGTGCGCGGCGATCGTGACGGCGTCCCTCGGGAAGGGGCCAGCGAGGCAGCCGGGAGAGACGCGCGACGAGGACGCCTCGACCTCCAAGGTCCCGCGCAGCGTCTCGGCGCCGGCGTGCAGGCTCACGAAGAAGGCTCCCGGCCCTTCGACGGCACAGCCGGCGACCGCCTCCGCCTCGCAGGTGGGCGGGCCGGCGAGCCCGTCGAGCGAGGGGTGGATCGAGACACGGGCGCCCTCGGTCCCCGACGTCCCGTCGGCGACGCGTGCCCGGAGCGAGGCGCCGGGACCCGCGTAAAAGGGGCCCTCGAGGCGCTCGTGGCATCGGGGGAGCCGTGCCTCGATCCGCGCGATCTGCTGCGTGGTCTCGCCTGCGTCGACGAAGGCGGGCGGGCGCTCGCCGCCGAGGCAGCGCGTGACCTCCGGATAGCTCGCGAGGACGTGGCGCATCGCCGACGGGCTGAGGAGGATGCGGCGGATCCCTCCGAGCCCATCGATCCGCCGTTGCGTGTGCAGCCCCTCGAGGTACTCCGTGAAGCGCGCGGGGCCCCAGCCTGGGATCTCGTCCAGAGCGCGCGTGTTCCAGGCGAGGGTGTCGTCGAGCTCGGTCGCGTCGAACGCCGAGCGCGCGGCGCGGCGCTCGCGGCCGATCCCCTCGTACGCGTGCTGGAACATGCGGTTGAGGTCCTCGCGGTCGTACCACGTGCGGAAGGCGGGCACCGTGGCGGCCTCGACCGGCGTCGACTCCGAGAGCCTCACCGGCGCGAGGACGCGCGCGACCACGGCCCAGGCCGCCTCGCGGCGAGCTCGCTGCGAGCGCGAGAGCGCCTCTGCCTGCGCGGAGAGCATGGGATCCGCCTCGTAGGGGGCGGCATCGCCCAACACCCGCCGCTCGGCGGGGCCGGCTGCTTCGATCGCGACGCCCAGCTCCGCGCAGCTCGGTGCAGGCGGAGCCTCGCGCGCGCAGCTGGCGGCCAGGAGCGCGGCGAGCGCGGCGCGTCCCTGCCTGCTTCGCCCGCGGTCTGGCGCCTCGGCCCGCATCCGATCACCTGCGGAGCGCGAGGAGAGCGTCGCTCGCCACGACGTGCTCGGGGCGCATGCCGTTGGTGCGCACGACGAAGTACATCCAGCCGTCGGCCCGGAAGTGGGGATAGAGCGCGTACTGCCCCGGCTCCATCCGCGTCACGCGGGTGCGCTCGCCGGTCGCGAGGTTCACGAGGTAGAGGTTCGACGCGCCCTCCGCGAGGTACGGCGCGAAGGCGGGGTCGCTCGGCCCGGTGAAGCCGAGCTCCACCGCGTCGTCCGCCGTCACGTAGTGGTGGATGGCCATCCACTGCTCGTCGAAGTCGAAGGCCGGCTTGCCTCCTTCGAAGCAGTAGCGGGCGATCTCGGGCACCTCGACCGATAGCGTCGGACCAGCGGTGTCCGCCTCGATGCGGCGCATGACGTATCCGAGCTGCCGCCCGCCCGGGCCGGAGATCCGGTTGACGAGGAGCTCGCCGCTCGGTGCGAGCACGCCGTCGCCCTCGAAGGGCGTGCGCACGGAGGTGGTGCCCATCACCGCGAAGGACGAGCCCGTGTTCACGAGGCGCGCGAAGCGCGAGCTGGCGTCCGAACCGAAGTCCGTCGCGGGGTTCTCGAGCGTTGGCTCGTGGCCACCGTCGTCCGAGACGAAGAGGCCGAAGAGCGCCCAGTAGTCGCCGCCCGAGAGCGCCGCGCCGACGTGCTGGTAGAGACCGATCGAACGGCTGTTGGTGCAGCCTGGCTCCGAGAACGTGATGGAGCGGGGCTCGGCGGTGAGGACGGACAGCGGACACGTATACGCCCGCATGCCCTGGAACATGAAGCCGCTGTCGTCCGGAAAGAACGCGGGGTCGTAGCTGCCGTTCGAGGGCACCGCGGTGTCGCGGCGGAGGTCGATGAAGCGGCCGCGTTGCCCGCTCGAGACGTTGACGCCGTGGCCGACGAAGCGTCCGTCCGCGGAGCTGCGTGTCCAGTATGCCGAGACGTAGTCCGTCGTGTAGAGGACACGCATCGCGGTGTCAGGGATCACGTCCCACGAGTCGCCATAGCTCGTGTCGGCCGCGCGGGTCTCGTCGGCGAGGCACTCACGCGCCGAAGTGGCGCCCGGCGGGCAGCCGTACATCAGCATGCCGGCGTCTCTGGCGCGCTGGCCCCAGCCCATCGCCGCCGTCCGTCGACCGTGCGCGGCGACGTCCGCCGAGATCCCGGGGGTGCAGTCGGTCGGTGCGGGGTCCGCGGGCAGCACGGCTTCGAGCTCCGGTACGCCTCGGATGAACCACTCCGCGACGATGTCGAACTGCGCCTGGTCGAGGGCGGGGTGCATGCTCGCCGCCGGTGGCATGCCAGCTTGCTCGACGAAGCGGGCGTGCTCGGTCTCCCAGTCCGCTCCCGCGCCGCGCTGGAACACGTAGCGGAACCAGGCGAGCTGCGCGGCGGTGGAGAACACCCCGACCCGCTCCGGGTCGTAGAGCGCCCCGTCGCGGAAGCACGCGACCATCGAGGCGGCCGAGGCGTCGGACGAGACACCGAGGTCGGTCAGGCAACCCGAAAGCGCGGCGTCGCTCAGGGCGCGCCAGTTGTAGAGGGTCTGGCGGGTCAGCCCGTGGCAGTCGTTGCAGTACGGGGCTGTCGCGCCCGCTGCCGGAGAGCCGAGGATCGCGAGCGCCTGCCGGGCCAGCTCGAGATCCGGCGTGTCGACGCGGTTCCGGAACGGGGGAACTCCCTCGAAGTTCGCGTCCGGAGGCGCGTGCGCGTCCAGCGCGAGCGTGGCTGCGTCCGCGCCTGCGTCCGAAGCCTCGAGCGCA
>JBKDQC010000635.1:0-8056 GCA_046342295.1 Deltaproteobacteria bacterium
GTGCGCTGCCCTCGCGCCGCACCGCGTCCCCGACGGCGTGACCGTTGGAGTCATTGACGGACTGGACGTGGTCGACGCCGACCCTCGCGATCGCGCGCGGCACTCGATGACGCTCCGCGCGCTTCCACTCCTCCGAGAAGCGCTGCTGGAGGTACCGGACGTTGTAGAGCCCCGTCAGGTCGTCGAGCACCGCGAGCTCGGCCATGCGGTTGCGCGACGCCGCGACCGCGTCGTAGCTCCGCTTGATCCGCAGCATCGACGCGACCCTCGCGAGCAATTCCTCCTCGTCGAACGGCTTGCAGACGTAGTCATCCGCTCCGAGGCGCAAACCCTCGACGCGCGCGTATGGATCAGAGCGCGAGGTCACGAGCACCACGGGCACGAACAACTCTTCGCGGGCCTTGAGGATCCGGCACGCGTCGACCCCGCTGATCCCCTCCATGACGACGTCGAGCAGCACGAGGTCGAAGCCCGCCTGGTTGTGAGCCTCGATGAGCCTCGCGGCGGACTCGAACATCGTCGGGACGTACCCGCGCGACCCGAGCAGCGACGCGACGCGCTCTCGGAGGAGCCGATCATCGTCGACCACGGCGATCCTCGCCGACGCCGGCGGCGCGCTCGGTACGCGGTCGACGGGCGGGCGCGACGACACGCCGCTCGCCCGCGTCGCAGGCGGACGAGAGGAGGCGCCGGGGGCGCGCTCACCGGGCGGGCGCGAGGAGCTGGGCAACAGGGCAGAAGCATAGCCGCCTCGAACGGATCGCGCGATCGCCGCACCCAGCCGCCGCTCGGTCCCGCGCTCGGGCCGCCAATCCAGTGCACGGGCGCGGGCCGATCAGGCGCTGGCCTCGGCCGGCTTCGCTCGCTTCTCGGCGCCCTCCGGTGCGACCTGCCCGGCCTGCTCGAGGGTCTGGAAGAACGCGCGCTCGAGCGTCTTCACGAGGGGGCTCAGGTGGCGGACCTGGTGCTTGCCGTCCACGGCAGCGCGTAGAATGAAGCCGGCCCCCTGGCCCTTCGGGACGCGAACCTGCAGCGTGGAGCCGTCGCGCGTCACGACGCAGCCGGCCTTCTCGAGCGAGCCTTGGAGCCCTGCGGGATCCCCCTTGCCGCGCACCTCGAAGACCCCCGCCTCCGCGGCGACCATGGGCGCGAGCGCGCCCGCGTAGAGGACTTCGCCGCCGGCCACCACCACGACCTGGTCACAGGTCTTCTCGACGTCGGGCAGGATGTGGGTCGAGAGAAGGACGCTCGCGCCGGTCCGCGCGGGGATGTCCAGGATGAGCGACAGCATCTCGTCGCGGCCGCGCGGGTCGAGGCCGCTCGTCGGCTCGTCGAGGAGGAGAAGCTTCGGATCGCCGACGAGCGCCTGCGCGAGGCGAGCGCGCTGACGCATCCCGGTCGAGAACGAGCCCAGGCGGCGGTAACGCGCCTCGCCGAGGCCGACGTAGTGGAGGACCTGATGCGCGCGAGCGATCGCCTCGCTCCGGGGCAAGCCACAGAGCTCCCCGGCGAGGGTGGTGAACTGCAGAGCCGTGAGCTCGGGCAGGACCGCGTCCCCCTCGGGCATGTACCCGATGCGGGAACGGACCTCGAAGGGCTGGAGGGCCACGTCGAAGTCGAAGACCTTGGCAATCCCGTGGGTCGGCTCGACGAGGCCGAGGATGGTCTTGAGCAGCGTGGACTTGCCCGCGCCGTTGGGCCCGAGGAGCCCGATGCGCCCTGGCTCGAGCTTGAGGGTCACGCCCTTGAGGGCGCGCAGCTCACCGTAGCGTTTCTCGACTCCCTCGAGCTCGATCAGCGGCATGGCTCGCGGACGCTACACGGCGGCCCGGGCCGGAGCAACGCTCGTTCGGACCTCGAGCTCGCTCGGCGCTCACCGCGCGTCGGTCAGGTCCGAGCAACGCCGAGATCGCGCGGGTTCGAGGTCGGACCGGAGGGCATCGCCTCAGCCTTCCCAGACTCAAGAAATCCGCAAGGTGTCCATGGCTCGCTCAGGCGGCGACGAAGAAAGGAACCTCATGACGAGCCGTCTTGGTCAATCCTCGTTCGAGTGCGGTGGCGTCGTCGTCACGTCTCCGGTCGGCCTGAGAGCACGTGGCACTCGGTTGGATCGACGCGGGTGCCAAGGGCTCGAATCGGCGGGAGGGAGGCTCTCGCCGATTCACTCGGCGAGAGGGCGGGGCTGCGGCCAGACCCTCCGGCAAGAGACATCAGAGCATGAGTCCATCCAAGTGACTCATGCCCTCAGTGAACCCCGCCACGCTCCCGCTCTCGCGAGCCGCAGCATCGGGCGGTCGCCGACCTCGTCCGCGGGCTTCCTGGGCTCACACGGGCATCGGCGTGCGTTTCTTAGCACCCAGCTAAGGCTCGGGATGGTACCGTCGGCGCCTGTGCAGGCGTCTCTCCACAGCCGGGCCTCCTCAGTGAGAACGGAGCTGGGCGCTCCACTGCTCGGCCTGCTCGCCCTCGCACTCGGCGCATGCCGCCGCGAGACGCCGCTCGCGACGCCGCTCCCTCGCATGCGCCGCGTCGACGCGGGTCCGACGGACGCAGCGGTCTCACCGCCCGACGCGTGGGCGCCGCCGCCCACGCCCTTCTCGGCGGTCTCGCGTGAGATCCTCTCGCGGAGCGCCGACCTCGAGGGATTGCGCGTGCTCATCGACGGCTCGCTCGTGACGCTCGACCGCGACGGTCTCCTCGAGGTCGGGCGCGACGGCACGGTCACGACCCGCGCCGCGTACGCCGAGATCGGGGATCTGCGTCACGCGATGCGCACGCCCGAGGGCCTGCTCGTCTCGAGCCCGCGCGGCTGGGTCTCGATAGCGGACGGAGCGCTCGAGGAGCCGGGTCTCGAAGACGCGCTCCCGGCGGCGAGCGTGGAGGCGCTCGCCGCGCTCTCGCCCACGCGCGCTTGGCTCGCCCGCGCCGAGGACTTGGCGCTCTGGGCCGACGGCGTCGTGCGCCCGTTCGAGGTCGGCGTCGCGCTCGAGGGCCGCTCGCTCGAGGCGGCGCGCGTCGAGACGGACAGCGGGACGCGCGACGTGCTCTGGGCGCTCACCGCGGACGCGAGAGCGCTGCGCGTGCGCTGGGACGGCGAGCGCGCCGACGCCGAGGCCACCGTGCGCCGAGACTTCGTCGACCTCGCGCTGACCTCGTCCGGCCGATTGTTCGCCGTCCACAGCGATGGTCACGTGTCGAGCGGTGAGGCCCCCGACGCGCTCGAGCCTCTGCCCTTCGTCGAAGACGTCGCGTCGGCGCACGCCGCGGGCCCGGCGCTGTGGCTCCTCGGACGCGACGGCGCATGGACCTTCGTCGACGGCGACGGCGCCATCTACGTCGACGACGGGGGCGCGCACGCGGGCGAGCCGCACGGTCTGAGCGACGGCTCCCTCGTGCTGCGCGAGGGCCGCCGGCTCGAGCGGGTCAGCGCGCGCTGGGACGCACGCCTCGACGGGATCGCGGACGGCGACGAGATCCTCGCGCGCCGCACCGCTCATCTCGTGTTGCCGGAAGGTGCGCCGGCGCCGAGCGCCATCCTCGCGCGGGCATCGGGGATCGCGCTCACGAGCGATCTGTCGGCGCGCTCCTTCGTCCTCGACCCGGCCGCGCTCGTGCCAGGCGCGACCGAGATCGTCGTCGAGGTTCGCTTCTCCGATGGGACCTTGCCGGTGACGCTCGCGGCGCGGGTGTCGGTCCCCGGCGCCGCGCCGACGTGGAGCGACACCATCGAGGCGCTCTACCGCGCCCGCTGCTCCGACTGCCACGACGCCTCCGCGGGCGCGCGGAGGCTCGACTCTCGAGAGGCTTGGATCGCTTCGCGAGAGGCGCTGCTCTACGATCTGCGCACGATGCGCATGCCGAAGCCGCCGCGCGCGCCGCTCAGCGCGCTCGAGACGGCCCGGGTCGAGGCTTGGTTCGCTGCTGGATCTCCGTGACACGACACCGAGAAAGGATGCTCGACATGAGGACCCTCGGATGTTTGCTCCTCGCCCTCTGCCTGGCGCCTCCGATCGCGTCGGCGCAATCGTCGCCACCTCCGAATGAAGAGGCGGTGTGCGCGCCCGAGCAACCGGCGCTCTCCGACACGGAGTACCTGCGCGCGGTGAGCCTCGACCTGCGCGGGCGCGTGCCCGATCTGGCCGAGTACGACGCGGCCACCGACCCCGCGATGATCGAGGCGATGATCGCGGAGTGGACCGCCTCGGAGCCCTTCGTCGAGCGGATGGTACGAAGGCATCGCGCCCTCCTCTGGAACAACGTCTCGAACCTCGTTCTCCTCAACGCGCAGGTCACACTCAGCACCTCGCCCGAGGGCGTGCTCTTCCGGAATGGAACGCGCGCGACCGCCTTCCGAGGGGACAACGTGGCGTGCCTCAACGAGCCCGCGCGATTCGCTCCGGACGGCCGACCAGTGACGCGCTCGTCGACCTCGCCGCGCGGCGTCCCCGTCGAGCGGGAGGGCTACGTGCTCGTCCGGCCCTACTGGGCCCCCTCGACGGAGGTGCGCGTCTGCGCGTTCGATGCGCAAGAGGCTGAGCGCTCGGCCCGCGGCATCGCGTGCGGGAGCCCTGCGGGCCTGGGTGACACCGGCTGCGGATGCGGGCCGGGGCTCCGTTGGTGCGCGACGGGGGCGGTCGGTCGGATCATCTCCGCGCAACTCGGCCTCGAGGTCGAGCAGCGCATCGCGGCAGTGATGCGGGATGGCGGCCGCTACGAGGAGCTGTTCACGAGCCGACGCGCGTTCGTGAACGGTCCGATCCTCCACCTCTACCGGCACCTCTCGCGGATCCCCGGCCCCATCGTCTTCCGCCCGCTGCCCGTTCCGGAGGAAGATCTTCCCGAGCGCGCGTTCGACGATCTCGGGTGGGCCGAGATCGAGCTTCCGGAGCAGCACGCCGGCATCCTCACGAGCCCGGCGTACCTCCTACGGTTCCAGACGCAGCGCGCGCGCGCGAGCCGCTTCTACGACGCCTTCGTGTGCGAGCCCTTCCAGCCGCCGGCGGGGGGCATTCCCGCCTCGGGCGACGAGGAAGCGCGCATCGTCGATCTCCAGCGGCGCCCGGGCTGTCTCTACTGTCACGCGCAGCTCGAGCCTGCGTCGGCGTCCTGGGGCCGGTGGACGAGCGCCGGCGTCGGGTGGCTGGGCCCGGACGCGTTTCCGGCGATGCGAGAAGACTGCCGGGATTGCGCCCTCGGCCGCATCGCGTGCGCGCCGGAGTGCTCGCAGCGCTACGTGACCCGCGCGCTCTCGCCGGAGCAGCGCCCGTACCTCGGCATGCTCCACGCGCTCGAGTTCATGCGGCCCGAGCACGTGAGCTACCCCGACGACGGCCCGGCGCGCCTCGTGCGCTCGACCATCGCGGACGGTCGGCTCCCGCAGTGCGTTACCCGCCGCACCGCGGAGTGGCTGCT
Source organism: Deltaproteobacteria bacterium (assembly GCA_046342295.1). Taxonomy (GTDB): domain Bacteria; phylum Myxococcota_A; class Polyangia; order Polyangiales; family Sandaracinaceae; genus JAFLCL01. The sequence continues at coordinate 5,413 of JBKDQC010000635.1, forward strand.
CGGGCGCCCCCTGGGAGAGCCGGAGCGGCCCTGGCTCGACGCGGTCGCCCGTGACTTCGTCGCGAGCGGCATGCGCATGCCTGGGCTCGTGCAGGCGATCGTGACACACCCGACGTACCGGAGGGCCCGATGAAGTCGCTCCTCTCGCTCGCGCACCGACTGTTGGCGGCCGGCGCCACGCTGGCGGTCGCCGCTTGCTCCGAGCCCAGCCCCGCGGCCCTCGAAGATGCGGCCCGTCCGGACAGCCCTGCCCCGCCGGACACCGGCTCTGCCGTCGACGGCGGCGACCATCCGAGCATCGACAACATCCCCGTCGAGCCCGGGGATCCGTTCGACGCCGAGCTCGACGGCTCGCCGACGCGCCCACGGCGACGGATGGACGTCGACCAGCTCGGCGCGAGCCTGCGCACGGTGATGGGCGGGATCGGCTGGACGACCACGGAAGGCGGCGTCGAGACCGACCAGCTCGAGCAGCTCGCGGCCACGCTCGGACGTCCGGACTACGCCACGACGACCGAAGAGAACCTCGAGATCACACCCATCTTCGAGAAGTTCCTGAACGACGCGGCGCGCATGACGTGCAGCGCGCGCGCCCAGCGCGATCGCGAGTCGTACTACCCGGAGGACCGCGTGCTCGTGGCGCGCGCGGAGCTGACGGACACGTCGGAGAGCGCGCCGGACGCGATCGACGCGAACCTTCGGCAGCTGCTTCTGCGGTTCCACGGGCGCCGCGTCGCCGCGGGCGCGCCCGAGCTCGCCCCGTGGCGCTGGCTCTTCGACGAAGCGACCCTCGCCTCTACCGACCCCGTCGAGGGCTGGCGCACGGTCTGCGTCGGCCTCGTCACCCACCCCGACTTCTACACCTACTGAGGACGCCATGACCGACCTCCGACTCTCGAGACGCACGTTCGGTCGAGCGCTGGTGCTCGGCGGAGGCCTCGCGGCCTTCGGCGGAGCCACGGCGCTGAGCTCGCTGGCGCGCGCGATCCCGCGCACCGACCAACACTTCGTCTTTTGCTACTTCAACGGCGGCTGGGACGTGCTCTTGGGCCTCGACCCGCGGGACCCGCGTGACTTCGACGAAGAGTCCGTCAGCGAGACGCGCATCCAGCCCGGCTTCGAGCGCCTCCAGAACATCGCCGACCCGGACCTCGTGCGCGCCGGTCCACACGTCTTCGGCCCCTACATCGGAGAGCTGCGCGAGCACGCCGAGCGACTCTGCGTGGTGCGCGGAATGAGCATGGACACGCTCGCGCACGAGGTCGGCCGCCGGCGCTTCCTCACCGGCAAGCCCCCCGCAGGCCAGCTCGCGCGCGGCACCAACACCTCGGCGTACCTCGCGCACGCGGTCGGCCGGGAAGACCCGATCCCGAACCTCTCGGTGCGAGTCGAGCAGTACAACCGAGACCTGCCGATCGATGTGACCGCCCTCTCGGTCGATGCGATCTCCGACCTCGTGCGGGTTCTGCGCCGCGGCGCCGTCCAGCTCGCCCCCGAGCAGGAGTCCTTGCTCGAGGCCTTCCACGCGGCGCAGGCGCGGTGCGCGCGCACCCGCCGCTCACCGCTCCGATCCCGAGCGGAGGGCGCCCGTGTCTCGACGAGCGAGCTGCTCGCGCTCGAGCTGGATCGCCAGTTCGACTTCGACGCCCCCGGCCCCGAGAACGAGGCGCTCCGCGCGCACTTCGGGATCACCGGCGTCGGGGTGACGAGCCCCGAGTCGCAGGCGGCCTTCGCGGCCAGGGCGCTGACGACCGGCATCACCCACGTGGTCAGCATCCAGGCCACGAGCGGGCTGGACACGCACTTCACCAACTGGGAGACGGATCAGGGCCCAGTGCAGCGCCGCGGCTTCGACGCCGTCGCTCGCCTCGCCTCGCACCTCGCGAGCCTCGAGTACCGCGACTCGGGCGACTCCTGGCTCGATCACACGACGATCCTCGGCTTCAGCGAATTCAGCCGCACGCCGCTCCTCAACGAGCAGCGCGGGCGCGACCACCACCTGACGAATTCCTGCTTCCTCCTGGGTGGGCTGGCGCGCGCCGGCGCATCGGTGGGCGCTTCGTCCGACGTCGGGATGCAGCCGCAGGCGGTTCACCTCGACACAGGCGCGCTCGATCGCGGCGGCAGCGTGGTCCTGCCCGAGCACATCTTGCGCGGACTGATGGTCGCCGCCGGCATCCCGGACGACACGGCCGACCTGCGTGTGCCGCCGCTCGCTGCCGCCTTCCGCGCGCCGTGAGCGCCGCTCGCACCTCCCGGTCGAGGTGCTCGCTCCCGAGGTATTCCATGGACGAGGCCCGGCCTCGCCGGAGGGTCGATCTGTGCGCAACCCGACTCGCTTCGTGTCCCTGTCCCTGGCGCAGGCGCTCGCGCTGGCTGCTTGCGCGAGCGACATGCTGCCGCCCGATGCCGCCGAGCCGGACGCACACCGGCTGCCGGATGCCGCGATGGACGAACCGCCCGACGCGGCAGCATCCGCGGACACGCACGCGCCAGACGCCCGCGAGCCCATCGACGTTGGGCGCCCCTGCCCTGCGCCGCTCACCCTGACGCCGGACGAGGCCTGGGCCGAGCCCGGCGCCCTCGACACCTTCCGCAACGAAGCCGGCAGCGGCTCCGTGCGCGTCGAGCTCGCCGACGACGC
>JBKDQC010000636.1:0-7081 GCA_046342295.1 Deltaproteobacteria bacterium
AGACTCTTTCCCGGACACCTTCCTCGACGTCACCCCCGGCGCTCCGGTCTGCTTCGACATCCTGCCCAAACAGAACGACACCGTGCCGGCGACGCTCGTGCCGCAGATCTTCCGCGCCCAGATCAACGTGATCGGCGACGGTTTCACGCCCCTCGATGATCGCGTCGTGTACTTCCTCGTGCCGCCCCGGATCCCCAACCCGGACGAGTGAAACCGAGCCCGACGTGAGCGCATCGACGAGCCTGCTCGAGACACGCGCCAGCGAGGCGCTCGTCTTCGTCGCGCTCGCGGCGGCGCTCTCTCGGCCAAACGACGACATCCTCGCCATCGGCGCAGCGCCGGCCTGGCTCGAGGTCGCCTGCCGCATCGCGCGCGTGCGACCGCGCACGTCCGAGCGTGACTTCGTGTTCGATGCGATCGGCGAGCACACGCGGGCGCTCGTCGTGGTGGGGCCCGACGAGGAGTTGCTCGAGGCCCTGGTCGAGCTCGGGCCGCCCGTCATCGCCCTCACCCGCGCGCGCGCCCAACCGCCACGCGGCGCGATCCTGCTCGAGCGCACGCAGACCGGCGCGCGCGTGGCGCTCGAGGCCTCGCTCGCAGCGTCCCTCACGCGCACGCTCGAGGCCCTCCTGGGTCCGGGGGATGGGAGCCCTCCATGAGCGAGGGCACCCGCCCGACAGATCCGAGCGCGCTTGCGTTCGAGCCTCGTGTCGGTTGCATTTGATCCGTGTTGCAAGTGCGACTCGCAGCCCGCAACATCGCGCGATGACGACCCGGAGCGACCTGAAGACCCGGCTGCGCGAGGCCGGCCTCCGCGCGACGGCGCCGCGCCTCGCGGTCTTCGAGTGCATGAGGACCGCACAAGGGCCGCTCACGCACGCGGAGGTGTGCGATCGCCTGGCGGAGGCGGGCTTCGACCGCGCGACCGTCTACCGCAACCTCGCCGACCTGACCGATGTCGGGCTCTTGCGGCGTTCGGACCTCGGGGACCACCTCTGGCGTTTCGAGCTCAAGACCGCCGACGCGCACCACGACGACCGGAGCGCAGGCGAGGTTCACCCGCACTTCGTCTGCACCGAGTGCGGAGCCGTCGCGTGTCTTCCGGACGGGACCGTCACCCTCGCGGCCGTCAAAGGCGCCCCGCGGTCGCTGCGCTCGGGGAAAGTCGACATCCAGGTGCGCGGGGCCTGCAACAACTGCGGCTGAGCTCGGTGTTGCAACGGCTCGCGGCCCATGCGACCTTCGCCCGCCGCCGCTTCTGACGAGGCGGGGGTTGAGGTGACGACAGATGGCCAAGGCGCAGAAGAGCAGCGACAAGAAGGGTCTCGCTTCGAAGTCCTCCACCAAGGAGGCCCCGAAGAAAGTTGCCGCCAAGCCGGCGGACCGCTCGGAGCCGCCCAAGGCGGCCGGGAGGCCCACGCCTGCGCCGACGGCCAAACCGGCGCCGGCCCCCAAGGATGGGTCCAAGGATCCCGCGCGTTCGATCGCCAAGCCGAACCCGGAGCTCGGCCAGGTGCGCGCCCATCCGGACGCGAAGCTCAGCAAGTCCGAGCTCGCGGTGCTCTTCCAGATGCTCGTCGTCGAGAAGGGCCGCGTTCTCGGCAACTTCGAGCGGCACGTCGACGACGCGCTCGCGGACGAAGATGTCCTCGCGGACGAGATCGACATCGCGCAGCGCTCGTCGGACCAGGCCTCGCAGTTCCGGATGGCCGACAAGGAGCGCAAGCTGCTGATCGAGATCGACGCTGCGCTCGAGAAGATGAGGACGGGCGAGTACGGCCTCTGCGAGGGCACGGACGAGCCCATCGGCTTCAAGCGCCTCGAGATCCGCCCGTGGACCCGCTACTCGGTCGAGTACAAGGAGATGCTCGAGCGCGAGAAGGCGCAGCAAGCGCGCTGAGCTCCGGTGTCAGGAGGGGAGCGGCTTCCGGCCGCTCCCGCGAGCACCGCTCGCGCGACGGCAAGAGACGCTGTCAGTGGGACGCGGCGGCCGCGTGCTCTGCGGTCACCTCGGCGACGAGGGCCTCGAGGGCGCCGAGGCCGCGCATGATCTTTCGTACGAACGAAGGGTCGTGCGGCACGAGCACGAAGCGTGGGTGCTTGGACCAGAGCGCCCGCAGGCGCGCGTCGAGCTCGGTCGCGCGCGCGACTGACTCGTTGCGCACGGGGTTTCCGCCTTCGATGGAGATGCCTCCGACAGCCGCGCTCTCGAAGAAGAGCACCGCGTCGTAGCGCGCGAGCTCGTCGGCTTCCGTCGTCCCGACGTCCTCGAAGAAGCTGCGCCCGACACCGTCCGGCCAGTAGGCGGCTCCGTCGATGGTGCCCCGATCACAGAGGAGAATGCGGTGCGGGAAGCGCGCGGACTGCACGTCCTCGAGGTTGCGCTGCACGTGGAAGATCGCCCGCTGCGCCGAGCGCCGCGCGCCCGGCTCCGTCGCGCGAGGGAAGCCGCCTGCGAAGAGGAGCGTCGCCGCCTCCGGCACGATCACGACACGCTCCCCGAGCTCCCGCCGGAACAGATCGGCAGCGGTGGTCTTGCCTCCGCCGGGACCTCCTGTGAGCACGATGCGGCAACGACCGTTCTGCGCGGAAGCTTCGGTGGGCATCTCCGGCGTATGCCAGAGGCAGCGGTCTTGCGCAGCCCGCGCGTCGGGCGATGAGGCTCGACGACCGGTGGTCGCCCGAGGTCGCACCTACACGGTCGCACCGACGCAGTAGCGATCGACGGTGCCGCATGGCACCATCGGTGTCCCATGGCCGCGCGAGATCCCGATGGTCCCTCCAAGAGCGTGCCCTGGTGGGCCGTGACGATGGCTGCGGTCGCCTCGGTCGCCGTGCTCGCCTTCGCGGTCCGCTCGGGCGGTCAGGTCGCGCAGCCTGCGGCTGTCGCGCCGCCCCCGCCGGGCGGCCTCGTGGAGGTCGGCGAGCCAGCGCGCGGCGACAGCTCTCTCGCGGCGGCGAGCGCGACCGTGTCGATCGAGATGTACAGCGCCGCGTGGTGCTCCGCGTGCTCGCGGGCCAAGGCGTGGATGCGCGACCAGAACATCAGCTACCACGAGATCGACGTCGATCAGCGCACCGGCGCGATGGGGCAGCTGGCCGTGCTCAACCCGCGCCGCACGCTGCCGACCTTCGACGTGCAGGGCGAGGTGCTCGTGGGCTTCGAGCCCGGCGCGCTCGAGAGCGCAATCCGCGGCGCTGCGCGCTGACCGTTCCGAGGCGTGCCACGAGCCCGTCGGGCACGGCTGCGCGATTCCGTTTCGAGGAGGCGAACCGTGCAACACGTCCCGATGCTCGACCTCACGCCGCACAACGGGCCCCTCCTGCCGGAGATCCGCGCGGCCTTCGACCGGGTCATGTCGAAGAACGCGTTCGTCCTCGGGGAAGAGGTCGCGGCCTTCGAGCGTGAGATCGCAGCGCTCCTCGGCGTCGAGCACGCGATCGGCTGCTCGAGCGGCACCGACGCGCAGCTGCTCCAGATGATGGCCCTCGGCATCGGCGCGGGGGACGAGGTCGTGACGACGCCGTTCACGTTCTTCGCGACCGCCGGCTGCATCGCGCGGCTCGGCGCCACGCCGGTCTTCGTGGACATCGACCCGGCGACCTACAACCTCGACCCGGCCAAGCTCGCGGCGGCGCTCGGCCCGCGCACGAAGGCGATCATCCCCGTGCATCTCTACGGCCAGCCGTGCGATCTCGGCGCGATCCTCGAGGTCGCGCGCGGGGTGCCGGTGCTCGAGGATGCGGCCCAGTCGGTCCTCGCGTCCTCTGCGCTCGGCATGACGGGCGGCGTGGGCCTCGCGGGCTGGCTCTCGTTCTACCCGACCAAGAACCTGAGCGCCTTCGGTGACGCGGGGCTCGCGACCACGAACGACGCCGCGCTCGCGGAGCGCATGCGCATGCTGCGCAACCACGGCTCGAAGGTCCGCTACCACCACGAAGCCATCGGAGGGAACTTCCGCCTCGATGGCCTGCAGGCGGCGGTCCTGCGCGTGAAGCTGCCCCATCTCCCGCGCTGGACCGAGCTGCGACGCGCGCACGCGGCACGTTACGACCGCCTCTTCGCCGAGGCGCGCCTCGATCCTCGGCGCTTCTCGACGCCCGAGCGCCGAGAGGCTGGCCACGTGTACCACCAGTACGTGGTGCGCAGCGACGCGCGCGATGCGCTGCGCGCGCACCTCACGGTCGAGGGGATCGGGAGCGAGGTCTACTATCCGGTCCCGCTCCACCTCCAACCCTGCTTCGCCGACCTCGGACAGGTCGCGGGGAGCCTGCCGGTCGCGGAGCGCGCGGCGCGCGAGGTGCTCGCGCTGCCGATCTACCCGGAGCTCACGTCCAGCCAGATCGAGCGCGTGGTCGAGGCCGTGGTGCGATTTCACGAGGGATGAGCCGATGCGATGCCTTCTCGCTCTCTGCGTGCTCCTGCTCTCGGGCGGCGCCTCCCGCGTCGCCGCGGACTGCGGCGGAGGGCCGTGCTCCGAGCCTCACGCGGCCCTGGCGCCCGCTTCGCCCGTCGTGCCCTCTCCGGGAGCGCGAGAGATCGCGCTCTATCTCGACGTGTGGGCGGGCTACCGCGCGATGTCCCTGCGCTACGGGCCGCGTCACCCTGAGATGATCGCGCGCGCCTCGGCGCTCGCGACGCTCGCGACCGAGCTCGAGGCCGTCCGCTCGCAGGGCGTCGGCATCTCACGCGACGAGGTGCTCGCCTGGCTCCGCAGCTCGATCCTCGAGGTCGAAGCGCGCCTCGCCGAGCTCGGTACGCGGTGCGGCCCGCAGCACATCGACGTCCGCGGCGCGGAGGCGAGACGCGAGGCGCTCGTCGACGCGCTCACGCACTGGGCGGCCGGCGAGGTCTACCTGCCCAGCGTTCCTTGATCACCCAGCGTTCCTTGATCACCCAGCGCTCCGCGACTGCCCTGCGCTCCGCGAATGCCCTGCGCTCCGCGAATGCCCAGCGTTGCCTGGCTGCCCAGCGTTGCCTGGCTGCCCTGCGTTCCTCGCGAAGCCGCGAACACCCGTGAGGAAGCGCTCGATCCCGCGCGTCCCATCGGGACGAGGTCGAGCAGGCTGCGCCAGATCGGGCGCCACGTCACCCAGTTGTGTCCGCCGGGCCTCGTGACCACGTGGTCTTCGGGCATGAGGTCCGCGAGCAGCCTATCGGCCGCACCAAGCCTGTCGTCGGCGCCCCAGCCGATGTAGAGCGGGGGGCGCGAGTCGGGGTCCGTGTGGTAGCCGCGCAGCCAGGCCCAGATCTTCTGCGTGTAGTTGCTCTGGTTCCAGGGCTCGGTGCCCAGGCTCTCCGCCGGCGTCCAGCTCCGCGCGCCGCCGGCGGCCTCGATCTCCCGGAGCACGTGCTCCTCGCCGACGAACGGCGCGATGAGGACGATGCCGTCGATGTGCTCGGTGTACTGCGACGCCGTGAGGAGCGTGCCCATGCCCCCCATGGAGATGCAGACGAGCCAGATCTCGTCGTAGCCACGCGCGAGCGCAGGCTGAAGGACGTCTTCGTAGACCATGTCGGCGACGCCGACCGAACCGTAATAGCGGAAGTGCAGGTCGACACCGACCGCGTCGCAGGCTGCGCCGCTCGCGACCAGATCCCGGGGGAAGTCGTTGTCCCGGTAACTGTCGGGCGAGTCGAGGAAGCCCGGCAGGAACACGACGAGGCAGCGCGCCTGCGAGACGCGTGGGTTCTGGAAGGCGAGCGCCGGCAGCGGTCGCGAGGGCGAGCGCGTGAAGTAGCAACCGACACCGCCGAGGAGCAGCGCGAGGAGACCTGGGGCGAGCATCGTGAACGTGAGACGTCGGCGCACGGCTCGATTGTGAGGCCGTACGGCCTCTTTGGGAACTCGGCAGTCCCGAGGAATCGCTGCGCGTGTCGCGCGCGGCCATGGTACCAACGGGGGCGTGATCGCGGCGGACCTCACGCGGCTCCTCACCGAGGCTCTCTACCTCGTGCTCCTCGTCTCCGGGCCGCCGCTGCTCGTCTCGCTCGTGGTGGGCTTGGCCGTCGGCCTCTTGCAGGCGATGACCCAAGTCCAGGAGCAGACGCTCACGTTCGTGCCCAAGCTCCTCGCCGTGGGCCTCGTCGTCGCGACGCTCGGCGGCTGGATGGGCGCGGAGCTCGTGCGCTTCACCTCGCAGCTCTGGGGCTCGATCCCCACCTTGATCCGCTGACGTGGAACGTCTCTACGCGCTGCTCCTCCTCGAGGCCGCGCCTTCACGGGCGATGGCGGTCGCTCTCCTCGTCGCGATCCGACTCGCGCCGCTGACGCTGCTCGCGCCGATGATCGCCGTGCGCAGCGCGCCGGCGATCGTGCGCACCACGATCCTCCTCGCGCTCGTGCTCGGCCTGCTCCCGACGGCGCTCGCGGTGAGCCCCGAGATCCCGATGGACACCACCTCGCTCGTCCTGCTCGGGCTGCGCGAGCTCGTGTTCGGGAGCTGCCTCGCGCTCGTGGTCTCGGTGCCCTTCCACGCGGTCGACCACGCGGGCCGTGTGATCGACACGCTCCGCGGCGGTGGCCAGGCCGAGGTCACGCTTGCCTCGGGCGAGCGAACGAGCCTCCTCGCAGGCGCGCTCGGGATCTTCGCGGTCGCCCTCTTCGCGGCCGCGGGAGGTCACCGCGTGCTCACGCTCGCGCTCGCGGAGGGGCTGCGCGTGAGCCCACCGGGTCTCGCGTCGGGCGCGACGGACTGGAGCGACGCGCTCGGGGAGACCGCGCGCCTCCTCACGGTCGTGCTGCCTCTCGGTCTCGCCATCGCGGCGCCGGCGATCGTGGCGCTCGTCGCGGCCGACGTCGGCCTCGCGGTCGTCGCGCGCACGGCGCCCCAGCTTCCCGTCTATTTCGCGGGCATGCCGCTGCGCGCCTGGCTCGGCATCGCCGCGGTGCTCCTCGCGCTCGCGGCGACCGCCCCCGGGCTGCTCGAGGCGTTCGAGACGTTCCTGAACGCGGCCAGCGGCCTCTTCGCCTGAGGGCCCGTGCAGGAATAACCTGCTCGGATCGGCGTCGCGGCGCCCCGCCAGTGCTGACCGAGCGACAAGGAATACTGGGGGTGTTTCGAGGAGAGCGGGCGGCTC
>JBKDQC010000637.1:0-3456 GCA_046342295.1 Deltaproteobacteria bacterium
GCCGCGGGGTCCCCCTCGCGCGCGACGCTCCCCCGAACGAGGAACAGGTTCTCGCCCCGGCCGAGGTCCATCGACTCGACTGCGACGTAGATCGTCGAGCACGGCGCGAACGCTCGGCTCGAGGCGCGGTAGGTCACCGCACCGGAGCGTCCGACCTCGTCGCGCTGGTCGAAGCGCACGCTCGAGCCCCGCATGCTCACCGGCGAGCCTCCGCGCGCGAGCACGGCGTACTGGCCGGTCAGGGTGCCGGGCATGATCTCGAACGTGGCGCTCTCCGCGTCTGCTGGCAGCGTGAGCGAGTAGTGGATGGGGGCCACGTCGTTGCCGAGCCCCCCCGTGAGCAGCGCGATGCCCGAGAACGCGCCGCGCTGCTCTCCGTCGTCGAGCGGCGTGACGCGCCGGCAGTCGAGGAGACCGCGCTCCGAGAGCACCTCCCGCACGCGGACCCCCTCGGCCGCCGTCAGGGTGCCCATCGCGACGAGAGAGTCCGCCGTCTCCGCGGCGCTCTCACCCGCGGCGCGCAGCGAAGATGCGCTCCCGATGCTCGCGATCGTGGTGAACAGCAGCGCATCGACCTTCTCCGCGCCGAGCTCCGTGCGGAGGTCCCAGAACGCGCCCGCCCAGATCCGGCCGTCGAAGTGACCTTCGCCGAAGAGATCGTCGGGGCAGCGCAGCGCGCCGTCGAGGTCGCGCAGCGCAGCCGAGCGACCGATGCCGTCGATGCCCGCGAGCGATTCGCCCACGCGCGGGTCTCCCTGGATCGTCGCGGCCCAGTAGTCGCTCGTGCCTTCGTTCACGGCGAGCGGGTCGTAGTGCATCCCGAGCAAGTCCACGGCGAAGCCCACGATGGTCGAGATCTGATCGGTCACGGCGTGACCGAGCTCGTGGTAGACGACGTCCGCGTCGGAGGCGAAGTCCTGCGAGCCCGACTGGCCGAAGAGCAGGTAGCCACAGCTGCTCCGGCTCCCGCCCACGTACGCGGCGTTCGCGTAGGCCCGCCCCGGGCTGTCGGTGTAGTTGGTGAGGATCTGCATCGAATCGTTGCGCGCCGGTCCTTCGGCCGGGCAACGCCAGCGGAAGCCGTGGTCGCGCTCGAGGCGGTCGGCCGCGAGGCTCGCGTGGTGGAAGGCCATCACCTCGGTGAAGCCGTCTTCGAAGGAGCTCGGCTCCGGTGCGAGGAGGAAGTTGCCGTCGGCGTCGGGCACCGCACGCGCGATGGGCGTACACGCGCCATCCGCGGAGACGACGCACGAGCGGACCGTGAAGGCCGTGCTCGTGAGTGTTGCCGGCACGCTCTGCGCGGGCAGCTCGACCTCGGTGGTCATCCCCATGTCGCTGACGGTGTTGCGCTCGAAGATGAGACCGCGCGCGTCGTGCGCGAGGTCGTCGACCTGGAGGACCCGCAGGTCCGCCGCCGCGAGCAGAACGCTCGCGGCTTCGTGGAGGGCTCGCCCGCGAACGACCACGCGGTACGCGGGCTCGAGACGCGGACGCTCCTCGAACGGCTCGGTGGCCGCCAGCACGGGCTCGCTCGGCTCGATCCGCGCCGCGACGAAGCCCAGCGGAGCGGCCTCGAGCGCAGCGCGGAGCCGCGCGGGTTCGGGCGGGCGCGGTGCGACGCCGGAGAGGACTGCCCCGCCGCGGGCGGGGGTCTGGACCGAGACGAGGTCGACCACGCCATCGCGCCGCGCGCGGACGACCGCGGCCGCGCCATCGACGCGCAGGCCGCCCAGGCGTTGGAGGTAGCGCTCGATTCGGAAGCCGTGTGTCTCGATCACGCGCTCGAGCTCCCAGCTGCCGTCGAGGTGCGAGGCGAGCGTGGGCGTGGACCGCGCGGGCGCGGGGTCGGCGAGGGCCGGGGGCTCGGCGTGACCCGTCGCGGGCGCCGCGGTGCCGGCGAGACCGAGCGCGAGCGGAGCGAGGACCGCGAGGCGGTCGCGGATGCGGAGTACACGCGTCATGGCGCCCGGACTCTACGCGAGCCGGGCGAACGGCGGAATCCGCCGCCAGGCGCCCGCCGATCCGCCAGACGAGGTCCGGATTGCTTGGGTCGGAGGGGCGCGCGCGGCGGCGCGCGGCTTGCTGACGCCCTCCTTCATGACGAACACGTTGCCACCGCCGCGGCCGTATCCTGAGGAGACGTCGCGAACGCCCCCCCCGCGCGGGGCGCGGGGTGCTGCGGCGCGAGGTCGCGCGCATGCCCCGGAGTCCCTGTGCGAGACCCTGCGTCATGCCCGGCAGGCTCCGATCCCCGCGGCCGAGGAAGCGCCGATTCTCGAGGGGCCGCGAGAGCGCGTCGTGCGCGGGGGGCCGCGCCTCCTCGAGGACGATGAGCGCCTCGCGGTGCTGATCGGCACGGGCTGCGCGAAGGAGCCCGTCGGACGGCTCGCCGCACGTCTCCTCGCCGAGAGCTCGGGCCTCGTGGGGCTCGCGCAGCTCTCGCCGCCGCTGCTCGCTCGCACGCGGGGCATCGGCCCGACCAAGGCCGCTCGCATTGCTGCGGCGCTCGAGCTCGGCCGGCGCGTCGCCCAGGCGGCGCCCCCGCCGACGCGGTTGCGGAGCGCCGAGGATGTCGACGCGCTCTTGCGCTCGCGGCTCGCGCACCTCGAGGTCGAGCACTTCCTCGCGCTCGCGCTCGACGCGCGTCATCGGGTCGTGCGCGAGCTCTGGGTCAGCAAGGGTACGATGACCGCGTGCATCGTCTCCGTGGCCGATGTGTACCGACAGCTCCTGCGGGAGGCCGCGCCTGCTGTCATCTTCGTGCACAACCACCCGAGCGGTGAGGCCGAGCCGAGCCAGGACGACGTCCTCCTCACCGAGCGCCTCGTGTCGGCTGGAGAGCTCCTCGGGGTGCGGGTCATCGATCATGTGATCATCGCGAGGGAGGGACACCGCTCGCTGCGCGATCTCGGGCTCATGCCGGCCCCGCGGTGCTGAGAGACCGAGAGGGAGTCGATCCCGATGGGTCGGATCGACCAGGTGATCGCGACGCTGAGAAAGCTCGTTCGGCAGCCGCGGGCCGCGCCGGTGGCGAGGGGTGTCGCCGGTACGGGGCGACTTCGACTTCGCCGTCGACTTCGACTTCGCCTTCGCCTTCGACCTCGGCTTCGCCTTCGCCATCGGCTTCGACTTCGACATCGACGTCGCCTTCGACCTCGCCTTCGACCTCGCCTTCGCCATCGACTTCGACATCGACTTCGACATCGACTTCGACATCGACTTCGACATCGACTTCGACATCGACTTCGACATCGACTTCGACATCGACTTCGGCTTCAGCTTCGGCTTCGGCTTCGGCTTCGGCTTCGGCTTCGACATCGACTTCGCCGCCCTCGCGTTCGCCTTCGCCCCGGCGAAGGTGGCGGAGCCGGTGCCCCGCCGCCGCGTTCGGTCTACCTCGCGAGCTTCGTCAGCACGGCGACCACCGTGTCGAGCCGCGCTCGCTCGGTGTCGGGG
>JBKDQC010000638.1:0-1968 GCA_046342295.1 Deltaproteobacteria bacterium
GGCGGTGGTCGCGATGCTGCTCCTCGGCTTCGTCGCGTGCTTGGCTGACGTCGGCCGCGCGGTCGGTGCCGTCGCACGCGCGCTTGACGACGCGATGCACGGCGCGCCGGCCGCCGGCGCCTTCTCGGGCGCCCTCGCGTCCGAGGTGGCGAGCGCAGCGCTGACCCACGTGCTGCCGCCGATGGCTCTCACCCTGGGCGCCGACGGTGCGCTCCACGCCGACGCCCGAGGCTCGACCAAGGCGATCGCGGCGACGGCCGTGCTCTCGACGCTCGCGCACCTGCTCGTCGCCACCGCCGTCGGGGTCTCTTTCCTCGCGACCGGCGCGTTCTCCCGCCGCATCGACGGGGAGCGCCGCCTGTCCGAGACGTCCTTCGTCGATGCCCCGTTCGACACGGCCAGCCAGCGCCTCGAGAGCGAGCGGCAGTGGGCTGGCTATCTCCGCGTCGTCGACGGTCGAGCCCAGGCCGAGCCGCTCGAGGGAGCGACCGAGCGAGGGATGATCGACGACACGCGCTTTCTCGGCCCTGATGGGCAGCCAGGTGATTTCGCGCTTCGGGTTCGACACGGCCGCGCCGTTCTCATGCTCTCGCCCAGCGACACCGGCGCGCTCGAGCGGAGCGATCCGGCGCTGCTCGAGCGCGTGCGGGTCACCGGTCGCATGCTCCCGCGCGGCGGAGGGCTCGTCGCGGGCTCGATGGCTCGCATCGGCGGCGAGCTGACGGTGCGCCTCGCGCTCGCCGTGCTCCTCGTGCTCTGCGCGGCCGGCGTGGGCTCCCTCGGTCTCGCGCTCGGGCGCGCGAGCGCGCCGCGGCTGGGGGCGAAGGGGGCGACGATCGCCTCGACCTTGCCCGCGGTGTCCATCGCCGCAGCCGCCGTGCTCTTCGACGGGGCGTCGCAGCCGGCGATCGGCACGCTCGGGCTTCTTGGCGCCGCGACCGTCGCGATCGTCGCGTCGATCGCGCTGCTCGCCAAGTCCGTCGAAGCCGCGCGTCTTTGAACAGGCCCGCTCGGGCGTCGGGCGTCAGGGGGACAGCGTCGATCCGAGGAAGGTCATGGCTTCGGCCTCGTCGCTCGTGATGATCTCCTGGGCGACGTCGTCGGACTCCATCGAGGTGCGCTTCTGTTGGAGCGCGATCGTCGGGCTGTCGACGAGCACCGCGCGACGCTGGAACGTCGGCATGGCCGACCCTGCACGCTTGACATCCGTGAAGAGGTTCGCGGCCTCGCGATCGAGCGGGGCGAGCCCCCGCAGGTCCGCGAGCACCCCGAAGGTGAGCCCACCCGTCGACGCCAGCGCTTGTGCGTGCGCCCGCACGATCTGACGCATGTGCCCCGCGCTGACCTGCGCCCGGAGCCTCAGCGTCAGGATCTGCGTGGCTGGGTCGAACTCTACGAACCACATCGGTGATGCACCATCGTAGAGGAATCCGTCGCGCCGGGGTCAGAACTCGCCGCTCCGCGAGCATGCGTCGGAGAGGCGAACGGCCCCGCGCTGCCGTCCGCGACGCTCCGGTGAGAGGGTCACTGGCAGGCGGTCGGCACGGTCAACTGGACCGCGCTCAGGCCGGTCCGGTAGCCGTCGATCGCGGATTGGCACCCGGGCTCCGCCGCGGCGCCCGCCGCAGCGGCTTGCGTGTAGCTGGCGCACGTCTGACGCACTTGATCGAGGGAGGCTGCCATGGCCTGCGCCATGGGGTTGTTCTGCGCGGCCACGATGGTGTCGACGTACGCGGTGCAGCACTCGGCTGCGCGTCCGCAGACTCCGCCGCCGCCCGCGGGCGCCGCGGCCGGCGTGGTGCCCGTGGCCGCCTGCTCGAGCGCCTCCTGCTGGGCTTGCTGCGCGGCCTGGTTGACTGCGCTGGCCGCGCACGAGTTGCACGCGTAGCAGCCACCCCACGCCAGACAGCTCAACAGGAACATCACGCCGCAGCCGATGCCGATGTACTTGCCCCAGGGCCTCCCGCC
>JBKDQC010000639.1:0-2087 GCA_046342295.1 Deltaproteobacteria bacterium
CCGATGGCCTGCACGAGGTGGCCCGCTCGCTCGAGATCCAGCTCTACACGCAGCTCTTCGCCGAGCTCGACGGGGACTTTCCGTCGATGGCACGCGCGCTCCTCGGTCGGGACGACGCGCCCGCCGCGCGCAGGGTCCGGCTGCGCTTCAACCAGCTCGGGCTGCGGGTGCGCCGGCCCTGACCCCGAGGGCCCTCGCCGCCGCGCGCTCTTCGCCGCGGCGCCGCTCCTTCGCGAGCTCGAGGAGATACTCGTCGAAGTCGACCTGCATCGTGTGCCGCGCGCTCGGCACGTAGCGCTCGAACATCATGCGGCGCTCGCGCTCCATGTCGGCGCGCATCGCCGCGCGCTCGGGGAGCGCGTACTCGCCGCGGAGATGCGACGCGATCCACTCGGACTGTGCATCCGCGAGGGGCATGACGGCGCCGAGGGGCTGGAGCAGCCCCACGAAGAAGAGGCCCGGAATCTCGGGGTGAAAGACCCGGCGGAAGAGGGGGAGATCGTTGTCTTCGGCCGACACGAACGAGGGATCGAAGAAGGGAAAGGAGACCTTGTAACCGGTGCAGTAGACGAGCACGTCGGCCTTTTCCTCGCGGCCGTCGACGAAGCGGATCCGATCGCCCTCGAGACGCTCGATGTTGGGTCGGTAGTCGATCGCTCCGTGGGTCATGCGATCGAGGATGCGACCGCTGATCGTCGGATGTGCGGATCCGAAGCGATGATCGGGCGCGGGCAGGCCGTAGCGCGTGAGATCGCCGACGGACGCGCGGAGAAGCGCCTCCCCGAGGCGCCTGCGCACGCGGAAAGGCACGCGCGGGTCGACGAAGTGGGTGTCGAGCGGCCGGCCGAACAGGTACTTCGGCACGATCCACGCGCCGCGACGGGAACAGAGGACGACGCGCGTGGCGACGTACGAAGCCTCGACGGCGATGTCCATCGCGCTGTTGCCCATGCCGAGCACGACGACCCGCTTGTCCGTGAAGAGGCTGGGCTCGTCGTACTCGTGTGCGTGAAGAACACGGCCGTCGAAGCGCCCCGGAAACGGCGGATCCGGCCAGCGCGGGTCCCAGTGGTGCCCGTTCGCGACGATGACGGCGTCGTACGTGCGCGTCTCGAGGCGCGCGTCGCGGTACACATCGAGCGCGATGGTCACGTCGAAGCGCCCGTCCGCCCGAGGCTCGACGCGGCGGACCTCGGACTCGAAGGTGAGGCGAGGCCGCACGCCGAAGTGATCGACGTACGCGTCGAAGTAGGCTGCGATCTGCGCGTGGCTCGGGAAGTCCGGGTAATCACGCGGCATCGGGAAATCGTGGAACTGCATGCGCTCGCGTGAGGTGTTGATGTGGAGCCACCGGTAGCAGGCGCTCATGCCGTTCTTGTTCCGGTAGACCCAATTCCCCCCGACGCGGTCGCTCTTCTCGAAGCAGTCGAACGCGAGCCCGCGCTGCGCGAGGACCTTGGCGGCCGCGATCCCCGAGCTGCCGGCGCCGATGATGCATGTCGTTCGTGAGGACATCGCTGCCGGCGAGGTTAGCGCACGGCGGTCCCCGACCGATGTGCTTGTTCGGGATGGGGCGGCTCGCTTAGAGTGCGCCGCAGGAGGCCCCGCCATGCTCAGTGTCCGCACGCTCTCGATGCTCTCGATCACCGGTCTCGCGCTCACGCTCGGGGCCTGCGGCGGCGGGTCGGGTGGCGGCGGTTCGAGCGGCGGCGGCGGTTCGAGTGGCGGAGAGTCCGCGTACGCCGGGCCCATCCAGTCGACCGACGTCGCGCTCGGCCAGCAGCGCTACGATTCGCGCTGTGGCAACGCCTGCCACAACTCGGGCGGCGGACCGGCTCTCGCGAACATCGGCTGGACGGCGGAGCGGACCCGTCGGCAGATCCGCGAGGGCTCGGGCGGCATGGCCGCGATCGGCATGACCCGGCTCTCGAACGAGGACATGGAGGCGGTGCTCGCCTACCTCGTGACCATCGGCGCGGTCGTCGACGAGGCCGCGGCGGCCCAGTAGCCGCTCGTCTTCGAGCGGGTCCTCAGCGCGGTCGCCGCGGTCGGCGCCCGCGCGCTGGGGGCTCGAGCCCACCGAGGAC
>JBKDQC010000640.1:0-2138 GCA_046342295.1 Deltaproteobacteria bacterium
TCGTCCACGGGTGCAGAGCGCGTCCGGCTTCAGCAGCGCACCGCGGCCGAGTTGCCCCAGATGAACAAGGCGGCGTGACGCGGTGCGATCTGCACCCGATTCACTCGGCGAGAGGGAGGGGCTGCGGCCAGACCCTCCGGCCAGAAACATCAGAGCATGAGTCAATCCAAGTGACTCATGCTCTGAGCGCGTGCGCCTTCGAAGCGTTGCACTGTTGTGGATCCTGGTCGTCGCGACCTCTGGGTGTGGTCGCATCCTCTACCGACCGCTCGACGCCTCGATCGATGCTGCCGGCACCGATGCTCCCGGCGTCGATGCGGGTCTCGACGCTGCGACGTTCGACGCACCGGACCGCGACGCGCCCGGTGAATGCACGAGCCCGTCGGTCGAGGGGAGCCCGTGCGCGGGCGGGGGAGTGTGCCGCGAGGGGTCGTGCTGTCGGGGGTGCTGGGATCCCACGAGCCGGAGGTGCTTGGACGGGGATGCGATCGATTCCTGCGGCGCGGGCGGGCGCACCTGCCGAGCGTGCAGCTGTCTCGGCGACGCATGTGCGAGCGGCCTCTGCTCGCCGGCGAGCCCGTTCGAAGCCGTCGAGCCCGGAGACACGCACACGTGCGCGATCCGCGGCGGCGCGGACGTCGTGTGCTGGGGGAGTCACGCCATCGGCCAGACGGGCACTGGCCCGATCGGCGGAGGGGCGTCGCCCCGACCTCCGGGGTTCGTCATGGGCGGAGCTCGGCAGATCAGCGGCTCGCACGAGCACGTCTGCGCTCGGACCGATTCGGGGGTGTGGTGCTGGGGACGCGGCTGGGAAGGTCAGCTGGGCAACGGCGTGCCCGCGCCTTCCGGCATTCCCGTGATGGCGATCGCGGACCCGACGGTCGTCGACATCGACACGGGCTTCGTCACGAGCGCGATGGCGCTTTCTGGCGCGCTCGTCGCGGGCTGGGGGTACAACAGCGCCGAAGGCTTCCTCGGGCTCGGCGCCGCGGTCGACGACGTCGTCGTGCCGACGAGGCTGCCCCTCGTGGGCGTCGCGGGCATCGGGCTTGGCCACACGCACGGGTGCATCGTCACGGACATGGGCGCTCTTCGCTGTTTCGGCGCGAACGACGCGGGGCAGCTCGGGCTCGGGACGATGTCCGCTGCGGTCCCTACGCCGACGGACGCGACAGGCCTCGGCGGCATCCGCGTCGCTTCGGTGGATGGCGGCTTCATCCACACCTGCGCGCTCGCCGAAGGCGGTGGCCTCTGGTGCACGGGGGGCAACCTCGATGGCTCGTTGGGCCTGGGCGACCGCACCAACCGCGCGACGTTCGAGCGCGTGGGCGGCGGGCCGTACCGGGCGCTCGCGATGGGCGCGCGCGGCACCCACACCTGTGCTCTCACGACGAGCGACGAGATGCTCTGTTGGGGTCGCAACGCGACCAGGCAGATCGCGGGGCTCGCGGACGCGAGCATCGAACTGCCGTTCTGGATCGACCTCGGCCCCGTGGTCGCGATCGGAGCAGGCTCCCGACACACGTGTGCGATCACGCTGGGAGGTGCGCTGTACTGCTGGGGAGACAACACAGAGGGTCAGGTCGACGCGGGCGTTGCGTCCGTGCTGCCGGCCGACATCGTCCGCGTCTGCGCGCCCTGAGCCGGGCTACCAGGTGCTCGACCTCGGGCCGATCAGCGCGTGGTGACCGGTCACGCGGGCTCCACCTCGAGCCCGCACGCGACGCACGGGAAGTCGCGGATGAGAAGCGCGCGGGGCTCGTGTCGAGTTGCGCGGCGATGTCCTCGCGGGGCTCACGTCGCGAGCCGAGCGAGCGCTGAGCGCATCGGCTCGGGGATGGGCACCGGGCGCCTCCCTTCCCGTGCGACGAAGACGTGTGTGAAGTGACCGTCCGCGACCGAGCGCTCGGCGCCGCGCAGGAAGATCCCGACCTCGTAGCGCACGCTGCTCGTGCCGAGGTGGGCGACGCGGAGGCCGGCCTCGAGCGGGTCGGGGTACGCGACCGGCTCGTGGTAGGTGCAGCCGCTCGCCACGCACAGCCCGATCACCTCGCCGCGGTGGAGGTCGAGGCCGCCGTACTCGATGAGGTAGCGGTTGATCGCCGTGTCGAAGAACGAGTAGTAGACGACGTTGTTCA
>JBKDQC010000641.1:0-2501 GCA_046342295.1 Deltaproteobacteria bacterium
AAGCAGACCCCGCGCGCTCCCGTCGATCCCCGCTGAGCGTAGTAGGGCCCGAGCAGAATCACCTCGTCGCGCGGACTTCCCCAGGGGCGAGCCCGGGGCGGCGAGGAGGCCGTGCTATACCCGGCCGGTCTCGATGAGCGACAAGCGCCGCATCCTCCTCGTGGAAGACGACCCCGCGCTCGCCCTGGGGCTCGTCGATGCGCTCGAGTTCGAGGGCTTCGAAGTGACGCACGCCCGCACAGGCCAGGACGGCGTGCAGTTCGCGACCCGGGATCGCCCGGACGCGATCATCCTCGACCTGATGCTCCCGGACACGAACGGCTACCGGGTGTGCGAGCTCGTCCGCGGCCAGTCGCCGCTCGTTCCGATCCTGATGCTCACCGCGCGCAGCCAGGAGGCCGACAAGATCCGCGGCCTCGACGTCGGCGCCGATGACTACGTGACCAAGCCCTTCTCGATCGGCGAGCTCGTGGCGCGGCTCCGCGCGATCTTTCGACGCGTGGAGCGGAGCCCGCGGCTCGAGGAGAGCTTCGCGATCGGCGAGGCCCAGATCGACCCTGGCGCGCAGACGCTCACGCTCCGGCGCGAGAAATCGAAGCTGTCCTTCTACGAGGCGCAGGTGCTCAAGTACCTGCACGAGCGCGCGGGGCAGGTCGTCTCGAGGGAGGAGTTGCTGGACCGCGTCTGGGGCGTCGAGGCGGGCCCGACCAACCGCTCGGTCGACAACTTCATCGTGAAGCTGCGCAAGAAGATCGAGCCCCAGCCAGAGAAGCCGCGCCACATCCTCACGGTGTACGGGATGGGCTACAAGCTCGTCGTGTGAGGCGGTGACCTCGTGACGAGCGGGCACAGCGCGGTGGGCGGGGCGGCGGCGCGGCTGACGTTGCGCTTTCATGCGGGCACGCTCGAGCTCCACGGTCTGCCTCCCGGTGCCACGAGCCCGCTGCCCGAGCGCTGCCTGCTCGACCCGCGCACGAGCACCTTCCGGGCCCCCGCGAGCGACTACGCCGACCTCTTGCGCGCACTGCGCGACCAGAAGCTCGAGCTCGTCGACGAGGCCCGCGCCTACACGGAGCTCGCGAACGGTCCGCTCGTCCACCGCGAGCCGCGGCCCTACCAATCCGAGGCGATCGCGGCGTGGAAGAAGGCGCGCGGCGCCGGCGTCGTGGTGCTGCCGACCGGGGCGGGCAAGACGCACGTCGCCGTGATGGCCATCGACGACAAGCGCCGCTCGACGCTGGTGGTCGCACCGACGCTCGATCTCGTCCGGCAGTGGCATGACCTGCTCGGAGCCACCTTCGGCATGACGGTCGGCCTCGTGGGCGGCGGCGAGCACGATGTGCGGCCGATCACGGTGACCACCTACGACTCCGCGTACTTGCACCTCGAGCACCTCGGCAACCGCTTCGGCCTGGTGGTGTTCGACGAGTGCCACCACCTGCCGTCCGCCACGTATGCGCTGGCCGCGCGCCACGCGATCGCGCCGTTCCGGCTCGGGCTCACCGCGACACCGGAGCGCATGGATGGCCGCGAGTCGCTCCTCGACGCGCTCGTGGGGCCCACCGTCTATCGCCGCGACATCGTCGAGCTCGCGGGGGACTACCTCGCGGAGTACGAGACCGTGCGCGTGTCGGTCTCGCTCTCCGAGAGCGAGCGTCAGGAGTACGAGGCCGAGCGCTCGGTGTACCGCTCCTTCCTCTCCCGCAATGCGATCCGCATGTCGGATCCGAAGGGGTGGTCTCAGTTCATCATGCTGAGCGCGCGGAGCGCCGACGGTCGACGCGCGATGGCGGCCTACAGGCGGCAACGCGAGCTCGCGTTCTCGGCGCCGGCGAAGCTCGACTACGTGGAGCGGCTGCTCTGGGAGCATCGCCACGACCGGGCGCTACTCTTCACGCAGGACAACGCGACCTGTTATGCGCTCTCGCGTCGATTCCTCATCCCCGCGATCACGCACCAGACCAAGGTCAAGGAGCGCGGCGCGATCCTCCGGGGGCTCGCGGAGGGAACGTACGGTGCCGTCGTCACATCGAAGGTCTTGAACGAAGGAGTCGACGTGCCCGACGCCAACGTCGCGATCGTCGTGAGCGGCAGCGGATCCGTCCGCGAGCACGTCCAGCGCCTCGGGCGCATCTTGCGCAAGCGCGATGGGAAGTTCGCGCTTCTCTACGAGATCGTCACGGCGGAGACCGCCGAGGCCTACACGAGCGAGCGGCGTCGCGATCACGCCGCCTACAGGTGATCGCGTGCTCCCCGTCGATCTCGTGCATGTTCGGCGGCAGAAGGACCGCCTCGTCGTGATGCCGCTCGGCGACCGCGTGCTCCGTGCGCGCGAGCTGGCGGCCGAGCTCGTCGACATCGCCGAGGCGCACGTCGGTCGCACCCGCGAGGAGCTCGAGGGCGCGTGGCGCGCGGTCGACGTGCCGCCGCGGGAGATCCGCCTGCGTGACGGCCTCGTCGCGCTCATCGAGGACGCGCTCGCGCTCGACACGCGGGACGAG
>JBKDQC010000642.1:0-5193 GCA_046342295.1 Deltaproteobacteria bacterium
GCAGCTGCGGTGCATCGACGCCAACGGCGACTGGACTGCGTTCACGGACAAGGTCCACGCCGACGCCCGTCTGCGGTCGTCCACGGGTGCAGAGCGCGTCCGGCTTCAACAGCGCACCGCGGCCGAGTTGCCCCAGATGAACAAGGCGGCGTGACGCGGTGCGATCTGCACCCGAGTGAATCGGCGAGGGCCTCCCGCCGATTCGAGCCCGTGGCACCCGCTATGGTCCATCCGAGTGCCACGTGCTCTCAGAATCCGCGGACGGACTCGACCCACGTGCCGAGGGCGCCCACGACCCAACAGGCCAGTGCGGCGCCAGCCCAGCACCTCGCGGCGAGCCTGCGGAGGTCGGCCTGCTCCGGGCCCTCGAGCAGCGAGGGCAGCACCGCCCCGATCGCGAGGACGACCGCGACGAACGCGAGGTGCTCCTTGGTCTCGAAGAGAAATCCGGTCACTGCGTCTTCTCGGAACAGCGGGCGCTTCACCAGGCTTCGGTAGTCGCCATAGAGCCCGATCCCCATGGCATACGCGGCCGTGACGAGCGCGGTCGCGAGGCCGATCGTCCAGCGTACGCCGCGGGTCGCAGGCCGACCGCGCCAGAGCAACACGGCGGGGTGCAGCAGCGCCACGGCGGCGAGCGCGCCGAGGTGACCATGGACCGACGTGGCGAAGCGGAGCAGTGCGTCGCTCATGGGAATACGTAGGCGGCGAGGGCGACGAGCAGTACGAGCGGAAGGACCAGAGGCGTCGCGAAGCGCACCAGGAGCTCCACGCGTTCGCGGCGCTCGAGCGTGCGGTAGGCCACGAGGCCCGCGACGCCCCCGAGCCAGAGTGCCAGTCCCGCGCGATGGTAGTAGCCGAAGTGGACGTCGCGCACGATGAGGTACGGATCGGCGAGACCCGTCACGAGCCGGTCGTAGACACACGCCGCCACGTACGCGACCGAGGCCGCGAGCGACGTGACGACGATGGCGAGGGCGCGTCGCCGCGCGGTGGCCAGCGTACTCACCGGTCCTCGTGTGGCGGCTCGGGCGCAGGGGGCTCGCGTCGCCGCGAAGCGGGATCGGGCGGCTCGGGCGCAGGGCCTGGAGCGCGCGCTCGCGAGAGGGAGAGGGCGGCGGCCGAGGCCGCGACGATCGAGGCCGCGAGCAGGTAGTTGATGTAGGTGCCGACCCCGGTCCGGGCGCCGGGGCTCGCACGCACGAGGGCGCGCTCAGTGGGTGAGGGGACCATCACCGACTCCGTAGACTGCCAGGTATCCCGCGGCCAGGGGCGCGAGCCCGGCGAGGCCCTGGAGCGCGCGTGTGAGCGCCGGCCCTACGGGTGAGAGCTCGCCGGCCCGCCCGACCAGCGCCGCCGCGGCGAGCGGCCCCGTGAGAAAGAGCGCGAGCGCGTCCGCGAGGTGCGCCGCCTCGCCCGAGTAGGCGTGACCGAGCAGGAGGGGGCCCGCGACGACGTACGCGATCGTCGAGAGCGGGACGCTCCACGCGGCGGCGTCGAAGAGCACGCGCGCCGGGTGTGCGCGGAGCGCGCGGATCGCGAGCGCGAGGGCAGCGAGGCCGAGGGCCGCGAGCCACGCCCACGACAGCGGTCGGGCCCACGCGTCAATTCGCTCGAGCTCGAGGCGGCTCCGGAGCGAGCCCTCGGCGTGGCCCTCGCGGTCGAGGAGCAGCAGCGCCTCACCGCTCCGCCCCTCGCGGCCGAGCAGCGTCGCGTACGACGCCACGAGCGGCGCACGCTCGGTGGGCGTGTGACCCGGCTCCGGGCGCGCGGGCTCGTACGCGCGCTCGGCCTCCTCGACGTGCGCGGCGGAGCCCTCGGCGGTCGCGAGCGCATCACGCTCGGCGGCGATCGTGGTCATGGCCTCTCGACGCACGAGGCTCGGTGGCCTCGCGCGGATGCGCTGCTCGAGGGTGTCGAGGTCGCGCGCGGTGCGCGATCGCTGGATCCGGTACGCGAGGAGCGCCCCGAGCGCATCCGCGTCCGCCTCGGCGCGCGGCTCGAGCCACGCGAGACGCCGCTCGGCGCGGAGCGCGTGGCGGGACGTCGGCGCGACCTCGGTCGCCCGTCGATACTCGTCGATCGCGGCGCGTGCGTCCCCCGCCCGCTCGGCGGACTCCCCGCGAGCGAAGTGGAGTCCGGCCTCCCGGTCCGCCGACGGGGGCGGTGTGGTCGTGGCGGCCGAGGGCGCGTTGGCGTCCCCATCCTCCCCCTGCGCGCTGCTGGCGAGGTTCAGGCCGAGCAAGAGGACGAGGAACACGAGCGGGAGACGCACGTCACTTCGTCCAACCGAACTCGTCGATCTGGGTGTCGTCGAGCGCGCGGAACACCCGCCCTCGGAGGGTCCGACCCTCGATGTCGATCACCATGTAGTTGCGCACCGATTGGCCGACAGGCGTGGCCGTCGGGCAGTCGTTTCCGACGCGGTAGAGCGGAGCGCCCACGCCCGCGGCCACGACGTAGACGGTGCCCGAGGGGACACCGCCCATGATCCGCGGCTCGTAGTTCGAGCCCTCCGTCGCCGCGACGTTGCCCTCCACCCCCGTCAGGCCGAAGATCGGGCGCGAGCGCTCGTAGACGTGGTTGTGTCCCGCGATGACCATGTCGACGTGGTACTCGTCGAAGAGTGGCTGCCACGCGCTGCGGAGGTCGATGTTCGGGGCATGGTTCGAGAGACAGGTGTAGAGCGGCTTGTGGTGGACCACGAAGATCCAAGGCACGTTCGCGCGGTTCATGTTCGCGCGGCGGAGATCCTGCTCGAGCCACTCGCGCTCTGCACCCGCGATCACCCGGAAATTGAAGACGGTGTCGTTCAGGAAGACGAAGTGGGCATTGCCGTAATCGAAGGAGAACCACTCTTCACCGTCGGCGGTCTCACCCGCGGACGACTCCTGCGGGAACGCGAACTGAGCGAGGTAGTTGGTGGCCAGCAGATCGTGGTTGCCATTGGCCATCATGAGAGGGATCTGGGCCAGGGAGTCGCTCACCTCGAACATGGGAGTCGAGGGGCCGAAGAACTCGTCGTTCCACTGCTCCTGCACATTGCCCAACGTCACGGCGTCCCCGCTGAAGACCTGGAGGTCCACCGCCCGCGCCAGCACGCGCTCCTGGGCGATCGCCCAGGAGTTCTCCTCGTTTCCTCGCGAGTCCCCGGTTGCGGCGAAGCTCCACGCCGTGCTCGTGCCGATCGCCGGGCTCGTCGCGACCGAGTAGACCTGGCTCCAGTGTCCGGGCCCACCCACCTTGTAGAAGTAGCGTGTGCCGGCCTCGAGGCCGCAGACGTGCGTCTCGTGGATGCGCGTCACCGGCGTCCCGCTCCGCGGCGCGTAGCGCATGGTGTGGCCGTCGTGCCGTCGGACGTCCGCGCTCGCTCCATCCGCCGCCGTGACCGCCGCTTCGTCGGTCCCGATCAGCACCGAGGACGCGAGGGTCTCGACGTCCGTGCGCCAATTCATCGCCAGGGTCGAGTCCGCCGCGCCTGCGAACGAGACGTGGACGTGGTCGGGCTCGGCCGCGGCGCCGAAGACGTCTTGTCCCATGCGCGCGTCGTTGACCTCGGGCGAGCTCACCGGGAACGAACACCCCTCGGGCGTGTACGTCAGTTGCGTCGTGGGACGCGGTCCCGAGTCGATCGTTGGGTCCAACCAGGCGTCCGTGCCGGGCGCGAGGTACGCGTCCTCCTCGGATGTGCCGGCGTCGTCTCGAATGAGGCCTGTCTCTTCACATCCCGCGAGCGGGGTCAGGGCGAGGAGGAGCGTCAGGGCAGGAGAGCGGCGCAACATCATGGGGACCTCGTCTGGAGAGAAGCGCAGAGACCGCGTCTTGCGTCGGGGGAATCTGTGTCGCGCGGCGGCTACTTCAAATCGGTCGGTGGAAGGACGCGTCAGAGAGCGACGGTCGCCTGTACCCAGAGGACATCGTTGGCGACCTGGCGGACCCGGCCCATGCCGGTGTCGACCTCTTCGTCCTCGCGGTTCAACTGGTAGTTCAGGCTGAGCTTGAGCGTCTGTTGACCGGTCGGGAAGTAGTTCAGCCCAAAGGTGAGGCGCCAGCGCGTGGGCGGGTTGTCCGGGTTCGAGAAGTCGGTCGGGACGATGTAGCCGGCCGAGGCGATGCCCCCGGCGCCGAGAAAGTTGCCGTCGTAGGGTGAGTTTCCGTCGACCCAGTCGAAGCGCGCGAGGACCTCGAGGTCCATCTGATCGAGGGGCGCGCCGAGCTCGCGCCAGACCCGCGGCAGGGCCCACTGGAGCTGGAGGTGTGCAGCCCGCGACACGAAGTCCGCCTGCACGCCCGGGATCGGACCAGGCGTCCCCGTGCATCGCTGAGAGGTGAGCACGGCCGTTCCCTCCCCGGGCGAGTTGCGCAGCCAGACGAATGCGCCCGAGGCGTAGACGCCCTCGTACCGGAGCTCGGCGTCGAAGGTCACGCCCCGGTTCCAGTTGCCGCGATCGTCGCAATTGCTGTAGCCGCCGAGCCCGAGCGCCGTGCGAGCGTGGCTGTTGCGGGCAATGTCGCTCTCGGCCTCGACGCCCCGCGGCGCTCCGAAGAGGTGCAGGTTCAACCGCCCGGCGTAGAGGAACACGAAGTCGTCGTTGATCGGCAAGTTCGGCCCGCGCCCGTTCATCACCGCGAGCGTGTACTCGAAGACCGGATCGGTGCGCTCGGGCGAGCGGTCCCCGAACGCGCCGTAGAGCTGAATCCCCATGTCGCGCGGCGCGAGGTAGCGCAGGTAGCCGCGCTCGAATTGCACCGGTGTGTAGATCGCGCGGTCGATGTAGCCGAGGTTGACCTCGTTGAAGCCGAACGTGCGGAGGAAAGGGACGATGAACTGCCCGGCGCGGACGTTGAAGAACGGGTGCGGCACGATGTCGACGAAGCCGTCCTGGAGCGACGTCGTCGGGGTGAACTCGACCTCGACCCGGAACCGTAGCCAGGAGAAGAGCTGGGCCCGCGCTCCGAGCCGCGCGCGCTGGAGCCAGAAGGTCTCGTCGGTGTTCCCGATGGAGACGCCGTCCGCCGGATCGTCGAAGCGGGCGCTGAAGCCCGGCTGGAGGAAGCCGGTGATGTCGAGCCAGCGGTGGTCGTCGAGGAGAGGGCGAGCCTCGGTCGCGCGAGCCGCCTCGGGCGCGGGCGCCTCGGGCGCGGGCGCCTCGAGCGCGGGTGCCTCGGTCGGGGGCGCGGGCGGCGCAGCCC
>JBKDQC010000643.1:0-4364 GCA_046342295.1 Deltaproteobacteria bacterium
GAACGGAGCCGTGCCGATGCCGAGCGCTCGGAACGTCGACTTCTCGTTCCAGCGGTCGGACGCGACGACGAGCGAGCGCGCGCCGGGGCGTACTGGAACGCGGGCGGCGAGCCGCTCGACGGTCGCGCTCGGAACGTTCTCGAACTCGTAGGTGACCACGTCGACCGCGCGGGCGAAGCGGTCGAGCAAGGCCTCGTCCTCGAAGGCCCCGAGGAACGGCCGCGCGACGGCGCACGCGGGCTCCTCGGCCGACTGCGCGAGCACGAAGACCTCGTGGCCCATCGGCACCGCCGCGATCGCGAGCATGCGCCCGAGCTGGCCCCCACCGAGGATGCCGATGCGCATGGGTCAGCCTCGCGGATCGGGGGTCGCGAGCACGGTCTCGGTTTGTGCGCGCCGATGCGCGAGGAGCCGCTCGCGAAGGAGCGGGTCGGTCGCGGAGAGGATGGAGGCGGCGGTGAGCGCGGCGTTGATCGCGCCCGCGCGCCCGATCGCGAAGGTGGGCACGGGCACGCCCGCAGGCATCTGCACGATGGAGAGCAGCGAGTCGAGGCCCTGGAGCGCCTTGGATTGCACGGGCACACCGAGCACGGGCAGGTGCGTCTTGGCTGCGAGCATGCCCGGCAGGTGCGCCGCGCCGCCCGCGCCCGCGACGATCGCGCGGAGCCCGCGCGCTTCGGCGCCCTCGGCGTACTCGAAGAGGAGATCGGGTGTGCGGTGCGCGGAGACCACCCGCACCTCGTGCGGGACGCCGAGCGCGGCAAGCATCTCGCTCGCGTGCTGCATCGTCTCCCAGTCGGACTTCGAGCCCATCACGACGCCGATCAGCGGCGGCACCGTCGGGGCATCACGCGCGGAGAACGAGTCCTTCGTGGGGGGGCTGGTCACGGCGAGATCCTTCCTCGAACCGGGCGCGTCGACCGCGCGGCGGCGGGACCATACGCGAGCGAGCGCGACGCGGTCCATCCCCCTCGGCGAGTCCCCTCGCGGGCGCGTGCAGCGGATGGGACGCTGCGCTTCGGGGCCTGCTTTCTCATCAGCTGGGGCCCAGCCAGAGCCAGAGGAGCGCCGCCGTGGCGAAGAGACCCGCAGCGACCACGTAGAGGAGCGCCGTCGAGACGCGGGTGTGGGTGCCTTCCTCGGAGGTCTTCGCCTGCGCGGCGGGAGACGATGTCGGGAGAGAAGGCGGAGCAAGCGCTCGCGCGGTGAGGGACGGTGCCGGCAGAGGTGATCCTGCAGCAGGCGCGGCCTGGCCGAGCGCGCTCGGCCCGAGCGTCGGAGCGAGCTCCACGTCCGCGGTCGAGGCGGTCGGGCCCCGCATCCGAAGCTTCGGGTCGCGAGCGGGCGGTATCGCGAAGCCCGGGACGCCCGGGGCCGACACGGTGGCCTGCCCCTTGTCGACCGAGGTCTGCGGGCCGGAGATGGACTCGCTCACCGCGCGCCGCTCGCTGCTCGAGATCACCTCGCTGGTGGCGCCCGCCCGCGATCGAAGGTGGGACGGCGCGCGCCGCGCGAGGAACGCAGCCGTGTCGGGGAGCGCCTTCAGCGCCTCGAGCACGGCGCCCGCGTCGGGGTAGCGCGCCTCCGGCGCCTTCGAGAGACACCGCATCACGAGCGCCTCGAGCTCGGGCACCACCACGAGCTCCGGGCGCGATTCGGAGAGCGGCGGCGGCGGCTGCAGGAGGTGCGCGCGCAAGAGCTCCGAGCGCCGCTCCGAGAGGAACGGCCGCCGGTCGGCGAGGAGCTCGTAGAGGAGCACGCCCATGGCATACACGTCGGCGCGCACGTCGAGGCCCGTGCCAGTGATCTGCTCGGGCGCCATGTAGGCGGGGGTCCCGACGATGCGGCCGCGCCTCGTGAGCGTGCCGTCCTCCGCCACGTCGTCCTCGCTGAGCATCTTGGCCAGGCCGAAGTCGAGGAGCTTCACCTTGTCGCCGCCGTGCCCCCCCGCATCGCCGCAGAGGAACACGTTCGCGGGCTTGAGATCGCGGTGCACGACTTGAAGGGTGTGCGCGAAGGCGAGCCCCTCGAGGATGGCGCGGGTGACCGCGAGCGCGCGCTCCGGCGAGAGCGGCGCCTCGTCGAGCTGTTCTTCGAGCGTGCGCCCCTCGAGCAGCTCCATGGCGATGTACGTGTGGCCCTGCTCGAACACGCCGAAGTCCGAGATCTCGACGATGTGGGGATGCTCGAGCTTCGCGAGCACCCGCGCTTCGCGCTCGAAGCGGCGCCTGAGCGCGGAGATGGAGCCGAGGTTGTCGTGGAGCACCTTGAGCGCGACGTCGTGCGGCCGGTCGGCGCGACGCGCGCGGAACACGACCCCCGTCGCCCCCGTGCCGAGCTTCAGCTCGATGCGGTAGCCGCCGACCGTCGTCCCGACGAGCGCGTCTCCGGAGTCGTTGCTCACCCATCGAGGATAGACGAGCGCGGCATCGCTGCGCAGCCGCGCGAGCAGCCTTGCGAGGTCGACGCCCCGGGCTAACGTCGCGGCCCCCGCGCGGAGCGGGCCAGACGACGGAGCACGCGATGAGCATCAAGTTCCCCTCGGCGGAGTGGACCCAGGCGTTCATGGACGCCGTCAACGCCAACGTCGGCTACCGGGAGGCCGGCAAGGGCTGGACACACGGCAAGGTCGCCTACGTGCTCCGGGCCGACGCGCGGATCGGGACGACCGAGGACATGGCGATGGTGCTCGATCTCCACGCCGGCCAGTGTCGGGGGGCCTCGTACGTGCCAGCGACCGAGGCGCAGGGCTCGGACTTCGTCATCGTCGCCGAGTACCCGCGGTGGAAGGAAGTGCTCTCGGGCGAGGTCGATCCGACCAAGGCGATGATGCAGAACAAGCTCAAGCTCGAGAAGGGACACCTCCCGACGATCGTGAAGTTCGTCGTGGCGTCCAAGGAGCTCGTCAAGAGCGCGACCGCGATCTCGACTGACTTCCCGCCCGTGTGAGCCGCCCTTTGATGGACCTCTCGATCGAGCTCGACGAAGGCGCCGCCGACAACGGCCTCGCCAACATGCTCTCGACGATGCTCCGGCAGAACGTCGAGGATCACCCGGAGCGCGTCGCGATCGCGAAGGGCATGCGCGGGCGCATGGCGATCTTCGCCGAGGACGCGGAGGTCGCGATCTCGATCGACTTCGAGGGTGAGCGTGTGCTCTTTCGCGACGGCATCGTCGGCGTGCCCGACCTGACGATCCGCGGCGGCTTCGAGCAGATCGGGGACCTCTCGCGCATGGAGCAGCTCGGGGCGCTGCCCGATCCGCGAGGCCCGGTGAACCGCGCGCTCCTCTCGGCGATGCGCACGGGAAAGCTCCGCGTGCACGGTCTGCCGCGCGCGCTGCCGCTGCTCTTGTCCTTCGGCGACGTGATGCACGTCGGGTGAAGTCCCGGGCGGCGGCCCGGGGGATGCGTCCGCAGGCGGGCTCTGCGAGGCAGGAGCGCCGCGCCGAGGATCACGGCGCGGCGTCGGGCGCCGCCAGCTCCTCGTCGATGACGCGCTGGAACGACTCGTACGGCTGCGCGCCCTGCACGAGGCGCCCGTTGATGAAGAACGAGGGCGTCCCGATCTGGGCGCCCGCCGTGCGGACCGCGTCCATGTCGGCCTGCACCGCGGCCGCGTGGGTGTGCTGATCGAGCGCCCGCTCGCACTGCGCGAGGTTCACTCCGCGCACCTGGCGCGCCAGCGCGAGCAGGCCCTCGCGCGGGCTCGTTGCATCGCGGACTGCGCCCTGGTTCTCGAAGACCAGATCGTGGAATTGCCAGAAGCCCGCGTCACCGCGCTGTCTTTGGATCTCGAGGGACAGCTCGGCCGCTTCCTCCGCCCAGTCGTGGAAGGGCAGCGGGTAGTGACGGAAGACCACGCGCACGCGGCGGCCGTACGTCCCGAGCAGCCGCTCCAGGGTCGGCGCGGCGCGCGCGCAGAAAGGGCACTGGAAGTCCGAGAAGACCTGGATGGTCACGGGCGCCCGACGCGGTCCGCGTGCTGGCGAGCCCGCGCCGTCACCGATCGCCCAGCGGCGGCCGGGCTCGTCCTCCGGAGCGCTCGGCGCGACCGGCGGCGGCGCCGGGGGCCGATCGAGCCCCTCCGCGACAATCGCGTCGTAGAGCCGGGCCCGCGGGACGCCGCCGGCCAGCCGGCGCCGTGCGTCGGACCGCGCGGCGTCGATGACCCGCTCGAACTCCTCGCGCGGCTGCGCGCCGACGAGCTCGCGGCCGTTGACGAAGAAGGTGGGCGTGCCGGCCACGCCGAGGCGGCTGGCGAGCGCCAGGTCCGCCTGGATCGCGCCCTCGTGCGTGTGGTTGGTCATCGCGAGCCGGAAGCGCGCCATGTCGAGCCCGAGGACCTGGGCGTAGCGCTCGAGGT
>JBKDQC010000644.1:0-11699 GCA_046342295.1 Deltaproteobacteria bacterium
CTCCCGCCCCGCCTGTCGGGCCGGGCCCCGCGTCGGCGGCGCCGTCCGGTCGCGTGCTCGCGTCGCCCGACGTTCGCAAGCTCGCGCGCGAGCACGACATCGACCTCCGCGCGGTCGCGGGCACCGGCCCGCACGGTCGCATCATCAAGCGCGACCTCGACGCGGCGCCTCGCGGCGGCGCGGCTCCGGCGAGCGCGCCGAGCGCTGCGTACGCGTTCACGGGCGGCACGTCCGGGGCCTTCGAGCGACGCGAGCCCATCAAGCAGGCCGTCTCGCAGATGCGCAAGACCATCGCGCGGAGGCTGACCGAGTCCAAGCAGACGGTCCCCCACTTCTACCTGACCATCGACGTCGACGCGCAGCCGCTCCTCGATGCGCGCGCGTCGATCAACGCGCCGCTCGAAGAGGCCAAGAGCGACGCGAAGGTCTCGGTCAACGACCTCCTCGTGAAGGCATGCGCCATCGCGCTGCGTCGCGTGCCCGAGTGCAACGCGTCGTTCCTCGGCGCCGAGGTGCTCTTCCACCAGGTCGTCGACATCTCGGTGGCGGTGGCGGTGCCCGACGGCCTGCTCACGCCGGTCGTGCGCGATGCGGACAAGAAGGGCGTTCTCGCGATCTCGACCGAGATCAGGGAGCTCGCCAAGCGCGCGAAGGACAAGAAGCTCAAGCCCGAGGAGATGCAGAATGGCACCTTCTCGATCTCGAACCTCGGCATGTTCGGCATCGAGGAATTCGCGGCCGTCATCAACCCGCCCGAGGGCGCGATCCTCGCGGTCGGCGCGGTGCGCGAGGAGGCCGTCGTCCAGGGCGGCGCGATCGCGCCTGGCAAGCGCATGCGCATGACCCTCTCGTGCGACCATCGCGTCGTCGACGGCGCGGTCGGAGCGCGCTTCCTCGCGGCGCTCAAGAAGCTCCTCGAGGCCCCCGTCACCATGCTCGTCTGACGAGGGCCTCGCTCGCATCGCTCGACGCGTGCCCTCAGCACTGGCGGGGCGCCGCGGCGCCGATCCGATCAGGTTGTTTCTGCACGGGCCCTCAGGGGCGGCTCGGGTCGATGAGGACCTTCGCGCCGGTGCCCTTCTTCGTGTAGGCCGCGACCTTCGCGGGATCGAGCATCCCGCGGAGCGAGATCGTCTCGGCGTAGTGGCTCGCGAAGGTCGTCGTGAGCTCGGCCACGATGCGGGCGCGCATGCGGGCGATGTCCTCGGGCGCGAGGGTCTCGAGGAAGTACGTGACGAGGAAGCCGCCGACGCTCCAGGCGAGGCCCACGGCGCGCGGGATCTCCGTCGGCCCGAGATCGAGCGCGCCGTAGACGTAGACGTGCTTGCGCGTCGGGGAGCCGTAGCGGCTGTACGTCGTCATCTTCGAGACGCACGCGGCCTCCATCGCCGAGAGGATCTGCCCCGCGAGCTTGCCGCCACCGACCGCGTCGAAGGCGAGCGTCGCGCCCGTGGCCTTCAGGGTCTCGACCAGGTCGGCGTGGAAGGTCGGCGCGCTCGAGTCGAGCGTGTGCTCGGCCCCGAGCCCGCGGAGGAGCGCGGCTTGCGTCTCGCTCCGGACGATGTTCACGAGCGGGATGCCCTCGGCGCGACAGAGCCTCACGAGCATCTGCCCGAGGCTCGAGGCCGCCGCCGTGTGCACGAGCGCGTCGTGTCCCTCCCGGCGCAGCACCTCGAGCATCGAGAGCGCGGTGAGCGGGTTCACGAAACACGAGGCGCCGTCGCGCGCGGGCGTGCCGGGCGGCAGCGCGAGCACGTCGCGGACGCGCGCCACGCGATGCTCTGCGTACATCGCGCCACCGAGGAGCGCCACGGTGCGTCCGAGCAACGCCTGCGCCTCGGGCGCGCTGCCTGCGCCGACGACCGTCCCCGCGCCCTCGTTGCCCGCGCGGAGCGCCTTGCCCACGCGGGCCGCGAGGGAGGGGAGCAGGGTCTTGGGCACGCTCGCGCGGAGCGTCGGTCCCTCGTCGTTGGCCCCGGCGACGAGGTTGCGCGGTTCGACGGGCCCGAAGAGGAGGCCCAGATCCGAGGGGTTGATGGGCGTGGCCTCCACCCGAACCAGGAGCTCGTCCGCCTGCAGGCTCGGGACGGGCACCCGCACGAGCGCGAGCTCGATCTCGCCGTGGTCGTGGAGGAGGGATCGAAGCTCGAGGCTCGTCGTCATGCGCGCGACGGTAGCACTCCGGTGGATCAGCGACGCAGCAGCCGGAACGCGATGTCGCGCGTCCCGAGGCCCTGCGCGCACGCCACCCAGAGCAGCATCATCGGCTCGAGGAGGCGTGCGTTCTTGAGCGGCCCCGCATCGACGGCGTCGAAGCCGACGTCCTCGACGAGCCTGCGAACGATCTCGCGGCCCGCCGGGTCATCGCCACAGAAGAAATTCGAAGCACGCCCGCCGGGGTACTCGGGGCTCGCGAGGTTCTCCGCGCCTTGCGCGTTGAACGACTTGAAGACCCGGGCCTCGGGGATGCGCTTCTGGAGCTCCTCGGCGGAGGATGTGGAGTGACCGTATTTCAGCGTCATGCCGCGCTCGACGGCGTTGGTGCAGTCGATCACGACCTTGCCGGCGAGCCCGCCGGCCTCGCCGAGCACGGCCTCGAGCGCGCCGTAGGGGACCGCGAGGACGACGACGTCGGCCCCGTCCGGCGCGCGCGCCACCGAGGTGGCGGTGGCTCCGATCTCGCGGCTGAGCGCCACGAGCTCGGAGTCGCCCGGGTCCCGCGCTCCGAAGACCACGTCGTGGCCGCGGGCGCGCCATGCGCGACCGAGTCCTCCGCCGATGTGACCGCTGCCCACGATGCAGATCTTCATCTCGTCCTCCTCCGTCTTCGCTCGTCTCACCAGAACGCAGGTCGCTCCGGCATCTCGGCGCCGCACTTGCGGCAGTGGCGGTGATCGTCGTTCTCGTCCTCGAGCGAGCCGCAGGCGGTGCAGCGCACCCAGAGACGGTTCATGCGCGTGGGTGTCCACACGCTCGTCCACACGGAGCCCACGAAGTCTTCGCCCATCAGCTCCTTCATCGCGACGGCGTGGTGCTTGGCGAGCGCCTGTCTCATCGACGCGTCGTCCTCCCACGCGGTCACGGTGAAGCCGCGCAGCCCCGTGAAGCCCGTCACGATGGAGATGAAGCCCGGCTCCTCCATGAAGTCCTTCACGTTCTGCTTCGAGTGCGCGCGGATGCGCTCGCGCTCGGCCGGGTCGCGCGCGGCGATCCAGGTGACCGCGAGGACGCCCGGGGGCTTCTTGTTCCCCGAGCTCGCGCGCAGCGAGTAGCCGTACTGCGCCGGTCCGCTCTCGATCGGTCCGGCCAACGCGAGTGCCACGAAGTCGTCCGGGCTCATCGTCAGCGCCCCAGCGTCTCGATCACGAGGCGCGCCGTCTCGGCGCCCGAGAAGTTCTGCTGGCCGGTGATCAGGTTGCCGTCGCGCACCGCGAAGCCCCGCCACAGCCCTGCCTGGACGAAATTCGCGCCGAGCTTGCGCAGCTCGTCCTCGATGCGCCACGGCATGAGGTGCTTGTCCCGCGGGAGCGCGCCCATGCCCCACACGGCCTCGTCGGCGAAGTCCTCCTCCACGTTCGCGAAGCCGGTGACCGTCTTGCCCTTGGCGAGCAGCGCTCCGTTCGAGAGGCGCGCGTAGCGCAGGATCGCGACGCCGTGGCAGAGCGCGCAGGCGAGCTTGCCGGCCTCGTAGAACTCCACGAACTTGGCGTGGAGGTCCCGCGCGGTCTCGAAGCTGAACATGGGCGCCTGTCCTCCCGCGACGACGATCGCGTCGAAGCGGGCGACGTCGATCGCGTCGACGGGACGCGTGTCCTCGACGAGCGCTGCGAGCTTGGGTGTCGAGAGGAAGCCGAGGCTGATGAGGTCGCTCGCCGAGTAGCCGCTCGGATCGCGGGGGTCGCTCAGACCGTCCGCGACACACCTGCCGCCGGCGGTGCTGAAGATCTCGACTTCGTAGCCCACCTCGTGGAAGGCGTGGAAGGGGTGGGTCAGCTCGGACCACCAGAAGCCCACGGGCCAGCCGGTGATCGTGGAGGTGCTGGGGCTCGCGATCACGATCGCGACGCGCTTGGGGCGGCTCGGGGTCGAGAGGTTCGGGTCACGCAGACTCATGGGAGGCTCCTCGTCGGGGGACACGCGACCACCGCGTGTCTCGGGTGCCGAACATCGGCCCCCCTCCCCGTTCCCACAATGGAGTGCGGTCGAACTCGTCATTTCGTTCGGTGCAACATCGACCGCCGTGCGTTTCTTGCAGGTCGTGGCCTGCGTCGTCCCTGGCCGGTCGTCGGATCGGAGGGGTCGAGGCGTGTGCGGCGCGTCTCGTGCCGCTCGTGGGCGGCCTCCTTCGCAGCGCGGACGAAGACGTCGCGGAGGAAGCGGTGTGCCGGATCGGCGTCGAGGCGAGGGTGCCAGAGGAGGCTCAGCGCGTAGGGCCGCAGCGAGAGCGGCGCCTCGAGCACCTCGAGGTTCAGCGCGGCCGCGTGGCGTCGCGCGATCCGCTCTGAGACCGTGAGCGCGTAGTCCGTCGCGGCCGCGAGCTGAAGCGCGGTGACGAAGTAGGGCACGGCCCGGGCTACCACCCGTGACAGCCCGCGCTCGCGCAGCACGTCGTCGAGGTAGCCACCCGGCTTGCCGCGCGGCGCGACCTGCAGGTGTCGGAGCCCGACGAACTGCGTGAGCGTCATCCGGCCGCGCCGCACGAGCGGATGCCCCCGCCGGACGACGACCACGAAGCGGTCTGTCAGGAGCTGACGGCTTCGCATCTCGGCCGGCAGATCCCCATAGATCCCGACCGCGAGATCCGAGCCCTCGTCGCGCAGCGCCGTGGCGTCGTCCGTGGTGTTGGGCACGAAGCGCACGCATGCGCGCGGAGCCTCCTCGCGGAGGAGGCGGTCGACGGCGGGTCCGAGCACGGTGAGGACGTAGTCCGTGGCGTGCACCACGAAGGTCCGCTCGAGCGCGTCCGGCACGAAGGCGCCCGCGGGCGCGAGCACCTCGCGGGCGGCGCGCAGGACCTGCTGCACCTCGGGCTTGAGCGCGAGAGCGCGCGGGGTGAGCAGCATCCCGCGGCCCGAGCGGACGAGGATCGGGTCGCCCAGCCGCTCTCGGATGCGCGCGAGCGCGTGGCTCATCGCCGGCGTGGAGAGCCCGACGCGGCGCGCGGCGCCGGTGACGCTGCTTTCCTGGAGGAGGGCGTCGAGGGGTACGAGGAGGGCGAGATCCAGGGATTTCATGAATGGAAATCATGTCACGAAGAACATGCATCGGGTGCATGGACGCCCGGGCGGGGAACGGCCCGCGATCCTCGGCCTTGCGCGGAGGCCTCCGGGTTGGCGACGCTTCCGGCTCCGGAGGTTCTCGATGTCTGCCCCCGTGCGCTCGTTCGCCGTGCTCGCGCTCGCCTGGCTGGCCGGCTGCTCGGAGCCCAGCTCCGCCTCGGACGCGGGGCCCGATGCACCTGCGGCGCGCGATGCGGGACCTGATGCCGTGCCCGAAGGCGACGCGGGCGATGCGTGCGAGCGAGAGATCACCCCTCGCGCGTGTCGGCCTCGCTTCGAGGGGCCCACCGCGGCTGTCGAGGTCGTGCGCGATGCGGACGGTGTTCCTCACCTCTACGGGCAGCGCGCGGGGGACGTCTTCTTCGCGTCCGGGTACATGCAGGCGCACGACCGCCTGGTGCAGATGGAGCTCATGCGCCGCCGCGCGCTCGGCACGCGGGCGGAGGTGCTCGGCGAGGGCGCGGTCGACGACGACACCATCGCGCGCCTCCTCGAGATCGGCCGCTGGGGCGCGGTCAACGCCTCGACCCTCGCCCGTGAGGAGCCGGAGCAATACGTGCTCCTCGAGGCGTGGGCCGCGGGCGTGAACCGCTACCTCGCGGAGATCCGCAGCGGCGCGGAGCCGCGCCCGCCAGGCTTGGGCGCGGACGAGCTCGACTTCGTGCCGGAGGACTGGAGCGTCGATCACGCGCTGGCGATCGCCAAGCTGCTCCTCTTCGGAAACGCGAGCCAGCTCGAGTACGACATCCTCGCGAGCATCCTCGCGCAGTATTTCGAGGAGCTCTACGCCGAGGTGCCGATCTTCCTGCCGCTGCGCGATGCGCACACGGTCCCGCCCGAGGAGCGGCCCACGGCGTTCACGTCGCGCCCGCTCCCCGAGGTTCCCGGAGATCTCGACCGGGCTCGCGAGGCGCCGCGCGCGCTGCCTGCCGACGCCGAGGAACGCTTCCGGCGCTTCTTTGCGCGCTTCTCGGGCGTGCCCGGTCTCGGAGGCTCGCGCGGCGCGAGCAACAACTGGGCGGTCGAAGGACGGCACACCGTCGATGGGCGCCCGATGATCGCGGGTGATCCTCACCAGGGCTTCTCGAGCCCGAACATCTTCTGGCTGCATCATCTCCACAGCGCGCGCCCCGAGGACGGCCTCGACGTGATCGGCTGGAGCTTCCTCGGGAGCCCTGCGATCCAGCTTGGACACAACCGACACATCGCGTGGACGGCGACCACCACGTACCCGGACGTGATGGATCTCTGGGCCGTGCGCGGTGACGCCGACTCCGTGTCCATCGGTGGCGAGGACGTGTCGACCGTCTCTCGCACCGAGACGATCCCGGTACGTGGCGCCGAGCCCGTGGAGATCGAGGTCGTGTCCGTCCCCGGTCACGGCGTGATCCTCCCGAGCGATCTCGCGCCGCTGCCGATCACCCGGGCCGGCCAGCGCATTCTCTTCCGCTGGATCGGCTTCGCGCCGACGCACGAGGCGCTGGGCTTCGCGCGCTTCGACCGTGCGACGGACCTCGAGGAGTTCGAGGCGGCCGCGGACATCATGGAGATCGCCACCTTCAATTTCGTCGCCGCGCACGCGGAGGGCATCACGTACCGGTCGTCGCCATCGGTGCCGGTGCGTCGCGGCGCCATCACCGCGCGCCGCCAGCCGTGGCGAATCCTCGATGGTGATGACGCCGACGCGCTGTGGTCGACCGAGATCCTCGGGCCGGGGCAGCTCCCGCGCAGCCGGGGTGGCTCGCGAGGCTGGGTCGCGACCGCCAACAACGAGCCCTTCGGCTTCAACGACGACGGCGACTACACCAACGGGCCCTATTACTTCGGGATGTTCTTCGACCCCGGGACGCGGGCGCATCGGATCGAGGAGGAGCTCGTCCGGCTGACCTCGCGCGGCGCGGTGACGCTCGAGGACATGCAGACCTTGCAGGACGACACGCGCTCGGTGCTCGCGGACGACCTCGTGCCCGCGCTCCTCGCGGCCTGGGACGGCCGCGCGACGGATCCCGCGCTCGAGGCCTACCGCGACCGCGCGGACCTCGGTGCGCTCGTCGGGCGGCTCCGCGGCTGGGATCGGCGCATGGAGCGCGCGTCGTCGGAGGCCGTCGTCTTCAACGCGTTCCTCTACCTCTTCACGCGCGATCTCCTCGCGGACGACTTCTCCGCGCTCTTCGAGCCGATCCTCGAATCGGAGCCGATGTATCTCCTCAAGGTCTCTTCGCTCTGCGTGCGCGATGTCGTCTCGTGCGAAGGGTTCTGGGACGGCGAGCGCACACGTCTGCTCGTCGCGGCGCTCGAGGGCGCGGCCCAGTGGCTCACGGCGCGCTTTGGGGGCACGGATGCCGACCGCTACCGGTGGAGCGATGTCCACGGGACCTCGTTCCGCTCCGTCCTCGGGGACGCGTTCCGGACTCCGTGGGTTCCAACCGACGGCGGGGATGGGACCGTGAACGTCGCCAAGGCGCGCTTGCTCGAGGGCGGCGAGCTCATCGACCGCGTCGATGTGGGCGGCGGCGCCGTCTACCGCATGGTCGCGCGTTTCCGCGAGGACGGCACGCCGGAGGCGTATTTCCAGATGCCGCGGGGTGTCTCGGGTCGACCGGGAGATCCGTTCTACGAGAACCTCCATGCGGACTGGGTCGAGCACCGCTACCGGCGCCTGCGCTTCGAGCGGAGCGAGGTCGAGGACCGCGCGGCCGAGCGCTTCGTGATCGAGCCTTGAGCCGGCAACCGCGGGTCGAAGGGAACACGTGAGCACGAGCGCGATCGGCCTCGACGCCGAAGAGAAGCGGATCTTCCTGCGCCTCGCCGAGGTGATGTTCGCGCCCATGCCGGGCGGCGACGCGCTCGCCGCGCTCGGCCCGCGCGATCTCGGCATGGCGGCGCGGCTCGACGCGCTGGTGGGGCGCCTCCCGAGCGACGCGGAACGACTCGCGCTCAAGGGGATGCTCCGCCTCGCGGGCTCGCACGCCGGCGGGCTCGTGCTCCTCGGCCGCCCAGTGGCGCTCGCGTCGCTGCCGGACCTCGAGCTCGAGCGCGCGCTGCTCGAGATGCTCGGCTCCGACCGCGCGATCGCGCGGCAGCACGCGCGCACCGTCCAGACGCTGGTGGGCTTGCTCGTGGCGTATCCGCTGCGCGACGAGGGTGGGCGCGTGCGGACCTCGCCGGTCTGGGAGGCGATGGGCTATCCGGGGCCGCTCGGCGGGCCGCCCGACACGCCGCGTCGCCTGCATCCGCTCGCGGTGCGCAAGGCCACGACCTGGACCTGCGACGTCGTGATCGTCGGCTCGGGCGCCGGCGGTGGCACGGCCGCCGGCGTGCTCGCGAAGGCGGGCCTCGACGTCGTCGTGCTCGAGCGAGGTCCGTACCAGAGCGAGCGCGACTTCACCCACTTCGAGGATGACGCCGAGCGAGACCTCTACGACGTGCGCACCACGCTCGATCTCGGCGTCACGCTCTTGAGCGGTCGCTGTGTCGGCGGAGGGACGGTCGTGAACTACGCGACCTCGCTCCGCACGCCGGACTCGGTGCGTGCGGAGTGGGATCGCGAGGCGGGCTTCCGCAACGTGTTCTCCGGCCGCGTTTTCGCGGGCTCGCTCGACGCGGTGTGCGAGCGGATCGGGGTCACCTCGCGGGCCTCGCGCCCCTCGATGCGCGACCGCGTGATCGAGGCCTGTGGCGGGGCGGGGGGCCTCGGCTGGGACGTGGGCGTGCTCCCTCGCAACGTGCGCGGCTGCGCCGAGGACGGGTCGTGCGGCTTCTGCAATTTCGGGTGTCGCCTCGGGGCCAAGCAGTCGAGCCTGCGCACGTGGCTCGAGGACGCGACCGCCTGCGGTGCGCGCCTCGTCGCCGAGTGCGACGTCGAGCGCGTGATCTTCGACAACGGTCGCGCCGTCGCGGTGCGCGGGCAGGTTGCGCACGAGGGGGCGCGCGTGCCGCTCACGGTCTTCGCCAAGGCCGTGGTGCTCGCGTGCGGCGCGCTCCACACGCCCGTGCTCCTCGCGCGGAGCGGGGTGCGCTCGCCTGCGCTCGGCGAGAACCTGCGCCTCCATCCCGTGACCGGCGTGTGGGGCTACTTCCCGGGGGAGGACGCCGCACCGTGGGGCGGCGTGATGCAGGCGCGGATCGGCCGCGATCTGGCTGATCTCGACGGGCGCGGCTACGGCGTCCGCATCGAGTCGGCCTCGGTGCATCCGTCGCAGCTCGCGGTGCTTGGCGGTTGGGGTGGTGCCTACGACTTCAAGGAGACGCTGCGGCGCGCGCGGCATTGGGTGCCGCTCGCGGTGCTTCTGCGTGATCGCTCGAGAGGGCACGTCCGCACCTCGCGCTGGGCGCCCACGACCTACCGCTACGGGCTCGACGCGATCGACGTGCGCCACGTGCGGCGCGGCATCGAGCACGCGGCCCGCGCGCTCGCCTTCGCGGGCGCGGCGGAGATCCGAACGTCGACCTCGCGGCCGCTCGTGTGGAGGCCGGGCGCGGGCGAGCCCCTCGCGGGCTTCCTCGCGCGCGTCGATGCGCACGGCTACGGCGCGAACCAGATGACGTACGGCTCGTTTCACGCGAATGGCACGGCCGCGATGGGCAGCGACCCCAAGCGCGCGGTGTGCGACGAGTCGAACCGCGTGCATGGCGTGCCTGGCCTCTACGTGCTCGACGCGAGCTGCTTTCCGACGCCGAGCGGCGTGAACCCGATGGTCACGATCGAGGCCATCGCGCACCGCGGCGCGCGGAGCCTCGCCGCGAGCCTCGGCCGCGGATGAGCGATGTCGCGGTCAGGGTCGGCGTCCGCTCAAGCCGAGCGTGACGCCGGCGAGGATCACGGCGGATCCTGCCAGCACGTGTGGTCCCGGGCGCTCGTCCATCCACACGAAGACGACGAGCGTGGCGATCACCGGCTCGGTGGTGGTCGCGAGCGCGACCGTCGTCGGGCTCGCGCGCGAGAGTGCCCACGTGAGCGCGGTGTGCCCCACGAGCTGCGAGACCACGGCCGTCGCCGCGACCCACGCGAGCGACGCGGCGCTCGGAGCGGGCGGCCACACGCCCGTGAGCGCGCCGCGGAGCGCGAGCGCCGCCGCGAGGCACAGCGCCCCCGAGAAGGTCGCGATCGATGAGAACGCCGCGGCCTCGAGCCGCGCATGCTCGCGCCGTACGACGAGGAGGATGCCTGCCATCGCGACGGCGCCGAGCAGCGCGAGGGCATCACCGAGGAGCGCGTCTCCGCGCACGTCGCGCGCATCGGCGCCGCCGATGAGCAGTGTGCCGCCGCCCGCGAGGCCGAGACCGAGCCAGAGGCGCGCGCCCGGTGCGTCGCGGCCCGCGAGCCAGCCGAGCAATGCGAGCAGCAGGGGTGTCGCGGTGACGAGCGTCACCGAGGCCGCGACGCTGGTCATGCCGAGCGAGGCGACCCACGCGCCGAAATGAACCGCATAGCGGACGCCGGCGAGCCCCGCCCACTGCAGCGTTCGGGGCGAGAGCTTGCCGCGCGTCCGCGCCCCCGGGATCGAGGGCGCGAGCAGGAGCGAGGCGAGCGCGAGGCGCACGGCCGACGCGAGACACGGATCGATCGGTTGCGCGGCTCGGAAGAAGGGCGCGGCGCCACCGATCGCGAGCGCACCGACCGCGAGGGCCGCGAGGGTGCGCACGTCGCCAGCGCGCTCGCCGCGCACGGCATGGATCTCCTCTGGCCCCTCGGCGTTGGCTCCTGCCTGTGCGTTGGCCTCCGGGGGCGCGCTCATCGGCCCGCCGCGCTCAGCGCTCGGAGGGGCGGGGCGCCGAGAAGCGCAAGCGGAGCGCGCGCGCCTCGCGCTCGCAGCGCGGGAAGAGCTCGCGGGTGCGCTCGATCGCCTCCTGTGATTCCTGGATGGCCGCCTCGATCCGCGCGGCCGCCTCGGTCGGCACCTGCGCGGCGCCGCCGCCCGAGGCCTCGAGCAATTGCGCGGTCGCGGCTGCGTGCTGATCCTCGGCGCGGATCTCGGCCTCGTAGGCGTCCGCGCAGGCGTCGCGCGCGGAGACCACCTCGTCGCTCGTGATCACGAGCCCCCGCAGGGCCGACACGGCCGCTCGACGCTCCGCGAGCGGCGCGTCGAGGTCGAGCGCGTCGTACCGGGTGAGGAAGAGCATCGCTTCGTTCCGCGTGCGGTCCTCGCATGCTGACAGGACGAGTGCGCCCGCGATCGCCAGGGGCGCGATGCGGAGCGCGAGACGCGCGGAGTCGGAGGAGTGCACCACCCGACTCTTGCAGGCCGAGCGGGCGAAGCAAGAACGTTACGGCGTGGTCTCAGAGCATGAGTCACTTGGATTGACTCATGCTCTGACGTTTCTTGCCGGAGGGTCTGGCCGCAGACCCTCCCTCTCGGTGCGCCCAGCATGGGCGCTGACTCGGAGGTGCAAGTCCTCTCGAAAGCTGGTCGTAGCGAT
>JBKDQC010000645.1:0-1982 GCA_046342295.1 Deltaproteobacteria bacterium
GGCGAGATCTCCTTGCCCACGCCCTCCATCGTCATGATCGCCTTGCCCACCATGAGGAAGTCCGGCGG
The DNA here is from genome assembly GCA_046342295.1 of Deltaproteobacteria bacterium. Taxonomy (GTDB): domain Bacteria; phylum Myxococcota_A; class Polyangia; order Polyangiales; family Sandaracinaceae; genus JAFLCL01. Next base: position 69 of record JBKDQC010000645.1, read on the forward strand.
AATCTCGAGCCCGTACTTCTGTGCGCCGTGGACGAGGTCGCGGATGAGCGCGCTCACCTCGATCTCCGCGAGCTGCTTGCCCAGGTATTTCTGGGCAAGCTGCGTGACCTCGGCCTCGAAGGCGTTGCGGTCGATCTTCTTGGTCGGCGTGCCGATCGCATAGAGCGCGTCGGCGAGCCCTCGGTAGTCCTCTTGCACCGCGGCGACCATGAGGTCGATGGTCTTGTCGCGGAGCTGTGGCGTGAGACGACCGACGAGGCCGAGGTCGATCATCCCGATCACGGGTGCCGCCGCCTGACCCATGAGCAGGATGTTCCCGGGGTGCGGGTCCGCGTGGAAGAAGCCGTCCTCGAAGATGCTCTTGATCGTGATCGAGAGCATGGTGCGCGTGATGTCCTCGCCATCGAAGCCGCGCTTGACGGCGTCGTAGACCTTCATGCCGTCGAAGAACTCGAGCACGAGCACGCGCTTGGCCGAGAGGCGCCGGTACACCTTGGGGAAGCGAACGTGCGGAATACCCTCGAAGTTCTTCGAGAAGCGCACGGCGTGGTCGGCCTCGAGGCCGAAGTCGAGCTCGGCCGTGATCGCGCGGTCGAACTCGCTCACCATCTTCGTGGGCTGGTAGACGCGGGACTCCGGGATCGCGCGCTCGACGGCGCTCGCCAGCAGGTAGAGCAGCTCGACGTCGCGCTCGATGGTGGTCTTGATGTTCGGTCGCTGGACCTTCACGACCACGTCGCGCGGAGAGCCGTCCTCGAGACGGATGCGGGCGCGGTGCACCTGGCCGACGGACGCCGACGCGAGCGGAGTCTCCTCAAAGACCTCGAAGATCTCGTGGATCGGCGCGCCGAGCTCCCCCTCGACCTGGGCCTTGATCTCCGACAGCGGGACGGGCGGCACGCGGTCCTGGAGCTTCTTGAGCTCGAGCACGATCTCCACCGGCACGAGATCCGGTCGCGTCGACATGATCTGGCCGAGCTTCACGAAGCTCGGGCCGAGCTCGGTCACGACGAGCCGCACGCGCTCCGCGACGGTGCGGTTGCCGCTCTCGCTCTTGCCGACGACGAGGGAGCCGAGGGCGGTCCGAGAGAGCACCTCGCCGAATCCGTGCCGCACGAGGACCGCGACGATCTGGCGGAGCCGATCGAGATCGCGGACGGTGGAGAGCAGGGTCGGTGGCGCCATCGCGGAGGACGGTAGCAGCGTTGCGTGCGGCTGGCCGTCCACCGGTTGAGGAAGGCGCGACCACGGGCGCGACCGGCCTCGGGCCCGACCGACCGCGGGCCGCAGCTCCGATCGCATCGCGCTCGACCTCATCGGGCGCGCGGCGCTGAACGCCCCGCGGCCGCGTCACGCATCAGGGGCTCGCGGGCGGGACCGCGGGCTCGCCCACCGGCGCGCCAGGGTCCTCGCCGCCCCCGGAGGAGGTCTCGCTCTCCTCGCCGCGCACCGCCGGCAACCCGAGCTCGTCGGCCGAAGCATCCGTGCTCGCGACGTCGGGCATGGCTGCGCGCCGGGCCGTGCCGCCGCACGCCGACACTGCCAAGAGGAGCGAGCCCCCCAACGCGCGTGTGAGCGCCGCGGCGCGCATCAGTCGACGAAGAAATCGGGCACGAGCTCGGCGTTCGGGTCGACCGCGTACTTCGTGAAGTCGGTGACGCCCTCGGCTCCGAGCACGTCGTCGTCGATGTAGAAGTTGCCCGTGTTCTTGAGGTCGCGCGCGTTCCGCAGGAAGAGCACGTGCGCCGCGTCGGCCATGATCTCGACCGTGCGCGACCCCCGGATGGCCTCGTCACCGCCGAGGAGATTCTGCACGGCCGCGGTGGCAATCGCGGTGCGCGGCCACAGCGCGTTGACGGCGATGCCCGCGCCCTTGAACTCCTCGGCCATGCCGAGCACGCACATGCTCATGCC
>JBKDQC010000646.1:0-4593 GCA_046342295.1 Deltaproteobacteria bacterium
TCGCGCTGGTCGCGTTCGGGCCGAACGGCCCGCGCGCGCTCACCGGCGCCGAGCTCGACGCGCTGCGAGCGGACCGCTCCATCGTGCTGCTCGACCGTGTCTTGCGCCGCCTGCATCGACCCGGCGCGGCTCCTCGGGAGCTCGGACGCATGCGGCTCGTCGAGCCGCTCCTCGCGCATCTGGCGGCAGCCAGGCCCCAAGCCACGAGTGTCGAACAGCTCGCGCGTGCGGTCTGGCGACAGCGGCCGAGCCGGTCGGTGCAGGTCGCGATCACGACCTCGATCGCGCGTTTGCGCCGGCTCCTGGGCCCGAGCCTCGAGGTGCGAACTTCGGGCAGTGGAGAGCGACGGGCCTACGCGATCGACGGGAGCGCCCCTCTGTGGGTCGTGGAGATGCCTGGCGCGTGATGCGGTCGCGTGCGCCCGCTGCCAGCCTTCCGGGCGCAGAGTGGCTCGATGGGATGGACGAGCGCCACGACGTCGGGTGCGAGGCTTTCGAGAATCGCGAGGACGAGACCTCGCTCGCACATCCGGGTACGAGACGACCGCCCTCCGAGCCCTGCTTTTCTGCCCGAAGGTCAGGAGGGCCGCAGTGCAGGCGCGGCGTCCCCGGGCAGGCCGAGGACGCGCCCCGCGAGGGCGACGCCAGAGAGGAACGCGCCCTCGACGCGGCCACCGGCGCTCCAGTCGCCCCCGACGCCGAGCCGCGCTTCGTCGTCGAAGAGAGGTCCGGTCTCCGAGGGCGCCGCGGGTCGCGCGAAGGCCCAGCGGCGCAGGGCCGAGGATCGGACCCCGAAGCGCGGAAGACGGAGCAGGCTCGCGAGCGCTTCGAGGAGGCGGGGCTCGAGGGTCTCGCGGGGGTCGCGAAGGTGGGCCCGCGACCACGCGGGCGCTGCGTAGAGCGTCCAGACGTCCTCGACGCGCCGGCCGGGCTTGCTCGACTCGCGCGCGAGCCACGCGAGCGTGCGCGCCTCGTCGCCGTCCCTGCCGAGGAAGAGACCGTCGAAGGGAAGGGCGCGCAGCGCGTCGTTCTCCGGCACGAAGGCGAGCGCCAGGCATGGCTCGCACGGGACCGCGGCGGCGTCGTCGGCGAGCGCCGGGCTCACCCCACGGATGAGCGGATGCGCCTGGTCGGACGGCAGACATACGACGAGAACGTCGAAGGCGCCGAAGGACTCGAGCGACTCCGTGCGCTCGGCGTCGCGTGGGCCGAGCGTGACGCCGGGTGGTGCGACCGTGCCTGCGAGCACGTAGCGCCCGTCGCGACGGTCGACTTCATCCACGCGGTGGCCCGTGCGCACGGGGACGTCGCGGCCGAGGTGACGCGCGATCGCGCTCATGCCGGGCGTGCCGACGAAGCGTTCGAGCGCAGGCGTCGCCACCGGAACGCTGCCGCCGGACGCGAGCGCGCCGACGCGTCCCTCCCAGCGCGCGACCACGCCATCCTCCAGCCACGACGCGACGAAGCGCCCGAAGCGCGCATCGCGCACCGTGAAGTACGAGGCGCCGACGTCCGCCTCGAGGTCGGCTGTGCGGTGGGTGACGAGGCGACCTCCGGGCGCGCGGCCCTTGTCGAAGACGACGACCTCCACGCCATGATCCGCGAGCGTGCGCGCGCACGCGAGGCCGGCGAGGCCCGCACCGACGATCGCGACGCGCCCGACCGAGCGGGCCGGACGCCCGACGCGCGCCGCGTAGGCCTCGAGGTCGAGCCGACGCGCGTGCACCGACGTCGGCCGCGGCCGGATCGTCCCGAGGATCGGCTGCTCGGGCGCGAAGGGACGGTCGAAGAGGCCGAGGCACCAATAGAGGCCGCCGTACGACGCGGGGTCGCGGCCGTCGAGCGCGTAGCGGTGGTTCAGCGCGACGAGCGCGCGGCGCGCCTCCTCGGGCGTGCGCGTCCAGCCCGGGATCGCCTTGCCCCACGTCATGCGGACGTTGTTGTGCAGCTCGCCGTGCGAGAGGAGCGAGCGCTGCGCGAGATCCCAGAGCGCGTCGCCGGTGCGGGCCCGCTCGAGCCGCTCCATCGACACCGCGTCGCGGGGATCGCCGGCGTGCGCCTCCAGCGTCTCGCGGGCCCAGACCGGCAGGGCCTCGAGCATCTCGAGCTCGGGGGTGTGGGACGCGAAGTGCCACGCGGCCTCGCGCCACACGAGGAGCTCGTCGAGGAACTTGTCCGTGCTGGCCGACTTCGGGTGCGACGCGGCCTCGCGCGCGATGCGGAGCGGCGAGACGTGGCCGTAGTGGAGCCAGGGTGAGAGCCGGCTCGTGCCGTCGAGGGCCGCGTCGTTGCGGCGCTCGGCGTAGCGGTCGAGCCCCCGCTCGCGGAACGCGTTCCAGCGTGCGTAGCCCGCGACCGAGCCGCCGCGCAGCGTGCGCACGGGGCCGACGGCGTGGTCGATCTCGCACGACGCGACGAGCCGCGCGACGGCGCGATCGTCGAGCGAGCCTGCGTCGATGGGCTCGAACGGAAGCGCGCACGAGGCGAGCCCGTGGGCGGGCGCGACGTCGCGCCACGCGCGCGCGAGCACCCCGCCGGCGAGGCGGCGGGTGGCCGTGCGGAACGCATAGGCGCGGTCGTAGCGCTGCGCGACGAGCGGCATGGGGACGATGCAGGACGCATCGAGCGCCACGAAGGGGACGCGCTGCGCAGCGAGGTGCTCGGCGAGGCGCCGTGTCCAGGCCGAGAGCGGTGGGAAGGGCGCGTCCTCGGTCACGACGAGCGCGGCCTGCTCCGCGAGCACGCGGAGGTGCGGCCCGCGGGCCCCGGGGCGCTCGACGTGGAGCGCGTAGGCGACGCCGCGCCCGGACAGCTCGCGCGCCACGTCGCGAGCGCCTGCGAGGATGAAGGTGTGGTGCCGGTCGGACGCGTACGGGTAGCGCTCGGAGACCGCGTGGTAGACGAGCACGCTCGTCCCGAGCGCGTTCGCGGCCTCGATGGCGGCGTCGAGCGCGGGGTTGTCGTGCCCGCGCACGGCCACCCGCATCCAGTAGAGCACGCAGCCCTCGCGCGGCGCCGCGTCGACGAGCACGCGCGCGCGCAGGCGCAGCGCGTCGGGCCAGCGGTCGAGCCCGATCACGAGGCCCGCTCCTCGGGCGCCGCGCTCTCGGGGGCCTCGTCGCGCGCCGGCGCGCGCGGTGGCTGGCAGGTTCCGCAGAAGTAGAGAGGGCGCGCACGGCGCGTCTGCCGCTCGACATCGCCGCCGCAGGTGCGGCTCTGCCTCCGGCGGTAGACGTGCGTGCTCTCGGCGCGTGGGACGCGCTCTCGCGGCGTCGCGAGGCGGAGGCCGCGCGTCGTGACGATGCGTTTCTCCTCGACGCCGCGTCGCAGGAGGCCGACCACGAGCCGCCACAGCGCGCGTGCTTCCGCGGGCGCGAGGGCCGCGCCGGGCGTCTCGGGGTGGACGCCGAGCAGGTGCAGCACCTCGGCGCGGTAGACGTTGCCGACCCCGCAGATGCGGCTCTGATCGAGCAGGATCGCGCCGATGGGTGCCCTGGCACGCGCGAGGTAGGCGTAGAAGCGGCGCGGGTCGGCGTCCGGGCGCAGCGGGTCGGGGCCGAGGCGCGCGGTGAGGGTGAGCCGCTCCTCGAGGGTCATGACCTCGCAGGCCGTGGGCCCGACGAGATCGAGGGTCACGGCGTCGCCTTCGAGGCGGAGGCGCGTGCTCGCGCGGGGCGTCGGCGCGGGGCAGCGGTGGCGTCGGAACTTGCCAAAGAGGCCGAGGTGCACGTGGACGAAGTGTCCGGTCTCGAAGCGGTAGAAGAGGTGCTTGCCGTGGGCTTCGACCTCGAGGAGGCGCGCGCGCCCGTCGGCGTCGGCGAGCGCCTCGACGTCGAAGCGCCCCTGCGGCGACGAGAGCTTCACGCGCTGACCGACGAGGTCCCTCGCGTGGTCACGCGCCGCGCGGTGGATGGTGTGACCTTCCGGCATCGCAGCCCCGGGTCTGGGGTGAACCGTACGAAGGCGCAGCACCAAGACGGGGACGTCCCGGAAAGTTCTCGGGCCGCTCGCCTGGCTCCGACGTCGACATGGCGCGAGGTCGAAGTCGAGGCCGAAGTGGAAGTCGAGGTCGAGGTCGAGGCCGATGTCGAAGCCCCAGCCGGGTCGACCGCTGGCCTGCCAGTCATCCGAAGAGATCGACCTTCACCTTCGGTGTCGCGACCTTGGCCACCTCGACGCGCTCGAGGTGCGCGAGCACCTGCAGCACCGTGGCCTCGTCCCACGCATCGCTGAGGATCTGGAGGCCCGCCGGCATCCCTCGCGCGTCGCGCCCGACCGGCGCCGTCCCGGCGGGCAAGCCGCAGAGGTTGGCGACGTAGACGAACCGAGACGCGCTCGCGAGCGCGGCCGTGTCGGCCATTCCGTCCCGCATGTCCGCGTCCGAGACCTCCGGCGCGCCGCGCGCGGAAGTCGGGAGCGCGAGGGCGTCGACCTCGCGGAGCGCGTGCGCCACCTCGCGGCGGAGGCCCGCGCGGAGGCGCTGAGCGTCGAGGTAGTCGTCGCTCGCGAAGGTGCTCATCGCGCGGCAGAGCAGGTGCACGTCGGGGCCCATGTCGGCCCACGCGGTTCGGCGCCTCTCGAACAGAGACGGGT
>JBKDQC010000647.1:0-11077 GCA_046342295.1 Deltaproteobacteria bacterium
GCGGACGCGCCGGCCGTCCTCACGTGGCTCCAGGCCGCGGCCGAGCCCGGCACCATGGTCGACACGACGGAGCGCGAGATCGCGACCGCGCCCGTCGAGGTGCGCGAGGGCTTCAACAACATCCCGCTCGACAGCCTGGGCATGCCGGCCTCGAGCATCCACTTCGTCGCGAGTCGTGTGGGTGACGGCCTCTTTCTCGACAGCGTGCAGCTCGCGGCTGGGCCGATGGGTGCCCGGGTCGAGCATCCGGTCTTCGTGACCTGGATCGACACGGCGCCCCACCCCGATCCGGTCGACCGCTTCGCCGAGCTCATGGTCGAGGTCGAGCCGAACCGCTCCGCCACGTTCGACTCGGGCACGGTGGTGATCACGGACTACCCCGACGGCGCCCTCCTCTCCATCCACTTCGACGCCGCGGGACCGCTCATGGGCGGCACGATGCCGGGCGTCCGCGACGCCGGCGTCGGCGACGCAGGTGCGGACGCCGGAGGGGGCGCGAGCCCCGAGGGCTGCTCCCAGCTCGAGGCGTTCCGCGAGAACGCCGTGCCTGAGCTGCGAACCTACTGCGTCCGCTGTCACGGCGGTCGCAACGCGAGCGCGACGGCCTCGATGGACATGTCGGACGTCGGCTCCCTCGACGACACGGAGGCGCTCTCCGGTTGCACCCAGATCCTCGGTCGCATCTCGGGCGACGCTCCGAGCGCCAGCGGTCTCGTCACCCAACCCGACCCCGATGGTGCGAGCGGTCACCCGTTCGCCTTCGCCACGACCGGAGAGCTCGACGGATTCCGAAGTTCGATCCTCGCGTGGTTCGAAATGGAGACGCCATGAACGACCGTTTTGCCAAGCTCGCGCTGCTCGGTGCCCTCACCCTGCCCACGGCTGCGTGCCAAGGGCCCAGCTTCGATGACCCCGCCGAGCCGACGGATACGACCCCCCGGGCGCCGGACGATCTCGCGCCAGCCATGCCAGCGCTGCCTACGTCGCCGGCCGATGACGAGGTCGTGGGCTCCGCGCCCCCCGGCCCGGTGGATGCGGATGGCGATGGCTACATCGACATCCCGGACACCTCGGGCGAGCTCTCCGAGGAGTGGCAGCGTGAGCTCGAGGGCCGCGTCGTCGACTACAGCGCCGCGCTGCGGGCCGCATCGCTCCGCCTCCGGGGGACGCTGCCTTCGCTCGTCGAGATCCGCTACGTCGCCGGGGCTCCGACGCCGCGCGTCGCCTACGAGCAGCTCGTCGATCAGATGCTCGAGGACCCCGCGTTTCACCAGCGGCTGATCGACTTCTTCCGCGACACCGTCCGCATGGGCGGCGACAGCCTCGAGTCGGCCCCAGTCTTCGCGGCGCAGCTCGTCGCCGAGGGCCGCGACTTCACCGAGCTCTTCACGGCCCGTGAGGGCACGTGCCCCACCTACGACGCGGAGACAGACACGTTCACCGCGGTCGACTGCGACAACGGCGTGCCCCAGCACGCCGGGCTGCTCACGCATCCGGGCGTCATGCGGCACTTTTCCTCGAACCTCGCGTTCCGCCGCGTGCGCTTCGTCCAGGAGGTCTTCGCGTGCACGCCCTTCCCGGCGGAGCTCGGCGGCAACACCGACGTCGGCGGCGAGGCTCCCTACATGGCGCCATGGCCGTTCGAGAGCATCTCGGGCGCGGACAATGGCGGGCGCGTGGACTTCCACGACACGAGCTCGGTGATCTGCGCCAACTGCCACGCGACGATGAACCACATCGCGCCCCTCTTCGGCCGCTTCGCCGAGGACGGCACCTGGCAGGACGACTTCGCCGTGTCGCTGCCACTCGATGGTGCGCCGGCCGCCGTGCGCACGGATTGGCTCCCGGACGACGAAGGCACTGCGTGGCGTTTCGGCGTGCCTGCCCGCAACCTCCCGGAGCTCGGCGCCGCGCTCGCGGCCGACCCGGACGTGGAGCGCTGCGCGGTCACGCGGGTGTGGAACTGGGCGATGGGGCACGGCGACGTGATCACCGCTGTCGAGATCGTTCCCGACGCGGTGACGGACCCGCTCGTCGCGGACTACGTCGCGAGCGGGCATGACCTCCGCGAGGTGGTTCGCGCGGTCTTCACCTCTGGCGATTTCGTGAGCTTCTGAGGAGCCGAACATGCGAACCCACCACACCCTCCCGCTCGTCGTCCTCTTCCTCGCGGGCCTGCCGGCATGCCAGGGCTCGACGGAGCTGCCGCGAAACCCCGGTCCGGCTGCCGAGTCCGAGGAACCCTTCCTCCCCCAGGTCTTTACCCCGCTCGCCACCGCCGGCGGCGTGAGCAACACGTTCCACCACCCGCAGGCGATCGACAACGTCCGCACCGCGGACGCCCGCGAGGTGCTCGAGCGCATGGAGGAGGAAGGCCCGCCCGCCTACCGCGCCCGCGTGCACGGTTGCCGCAAGATGCGTTACGAGACGGTGGGCCGCGTCCTCGACAGTCTCGGTGTCGACGTGGCCGCTGCTGGCGGCGCGGGCGAGATGTTCCGCGACGCGGATCAGGCCCTCGGGGCTCCCAACTATGCGGCGCGTGTCCCGGAGACGACCGAGCTCACGACCGCGAGCGCCTCGCGCCTCTTCGACATCCTCGTCGCGGCCGCCCCCGAGATCATCGAGAACATCCAGAGCGAGGAGCGGTGTCAGATCGGAGGCCGTGGCGTGAGGATCTTCGATGCCCGAGGGGCCTGCACCGAGGAGGGCCTCACTTGTCTCCTCGGCGAGCCCGCGCGCCCGGAGCACGTCGCGCTGTGCGACCAGATGGTCGAGCGCTCCAGCAGCCCCGAGTCCGGGCGCACCATCGCCATCGCGTCGGTGCTCGCCGCGGCCAGCACCTGCGAGTGACGCCGAGACTTCGGGCAGAGCCCACGGCACGTCTTCTGCTCCACGTCGTGACGGGCGCTGTCAGCGGAGCCCCGTGACCCCACCTTGCAACCGTCGAACGCAACCCACCGGAGAGATGTCATGAGCGATTCCTTCGAGAACCGACGAGCCCGAGACGCCGCCCGCGAGGTCGGCCGGCGGGATCTCATCAAGCTCGCGCTCGCGACGGGCGCCGCGTACGGCCTCTCGCACTGGAAGGTCCTCGAGGTCCTCGAGGGCGCCGGCGGCGTCGCGCTCGCCCAGGACGCCGCGTGCGTCGGGACCAACCGAAGCGTGCACATCGTGGCCGGCGACGGCGGCTTCGCGTGGTTCCAGCTCCTCTGGCCCCACGTCGACGTGGCCCGCGCGCGCAACGGCTCCTTCGCGTGGCACGCGATCGGCGAGGAGATGGAGGTGCCGGGCACCGACAAGCCTCTCCTCGTCGGTCCCGAAGCACCGTTCCGCACGATGCCGGGGCGCCGACAGATGAGCGTGTTCATGTCGGGCAACAACGAGACCCACACGCGGACGCCGGCGTCCAGCTCGGCCGTCGCGATGGGGGCGGATGTCTTCGGCGTATGCGCTGCGATGCAGACGGCCAACCCCACGCTCGTGCCCGTGATCGCGATCGACGACGTCCCGTTCCGCGGCGCTCCCGGAGCGCCTCGGCCCGCGCGGGTCGGCAGCGCGGACGACATCGTCGCGCTCTTCGACAGCGCGGCCTCGCGCGCCGGCGGAGCGCTCAGCCAGCGCCGCGATGCGGAGCTCTACGCCAGCACCTACGCCGCGATGCTGGCGCTGCGCCGCGCCTCGGGCCGCTCGACGATGCGCTCGGGCGTCGCGACGGGCGTCAGCTCCGCGCGCCTGCTCGGCCAGAACCTCGCCGATGCGCTCCGTGTCACCGACGCGGACCTCGCGCGCTATGGCGTGAGCGCCACCTCGCGCGGCGTGAACGTGGAGATCGCCCGTGCGCTCATCATCACCGCCAAGGCCTTCTCGCGCGGCCTCACCAGCCAGGTGATCCTCCCCGCGTTCCGAGACGATCCGCATGGCGCGTTCAACGACATGGGGAGCCTCCGGCGTACGACGCGCGAGACGGGCGCGTCCCTCGACGCGTTCATGGCCGACCTGATGGCGGTCGACGATCCCACCTGCGCCGGCAGCCGCATCGGCGAGAACACGGTGATCTCGATCCACGGCGACACGCCGAAGAACCCGCTCGATCGCAGCGGCTGGCCCGATGGGACGCCCGGGGACTCCAACTGGACCTACGTGCTCGGTGCCGGTCAGCTCAAGACCGGCTGGTTCGGAGGGATCCGGCGCGGTGGCGACGTGATCGGCTACGACCCGACGACCGGCGCGGACTCGGCGATGAGCAGCGCGGCCACGGCCAACGCGGCGGCGGCGGCGATCACGTACGCGGTCTCGCGCGGGGACATGCGACGCGTGAACGACTTCTACCGCGGCACCTCGATCCGCGGCCTGATCTACTCGCCGACGACCTGACGATCAGCGCGCGTAGACGAGGCGCAGCGTCGCGAAGCGCTCGACGTCGATGCCTCCGCGACCGGTGACGAGCTCGAGGAACGCGTGGCTCTCGCGGTAGGTGAGGTCCGCGAAGAGCTCGTCGAGCAAGCGGAGCCGGATGCGCGCGTGGCCACCGATCGCTGCGCCGGTCGAGCCCACGCCGATGGCGGACAGCCCGGAGCCGACATCGACGATCCACTGCGCCTCGGGAGCGAGCGTGAAGGTCAGGAGGCGGGCCGCGACGGGGACAATCATCGACAGCGACAGCACCGGCCCCTGGAGCGTCGAGTCGGGAAGCGAGACGGGCGCTTCGGAAGAGAACGAGAGCGCTGACCACCCGAGGGACAGGCCCAGCGAGACGGCGTCGAGCGAAGGCTCGACGCGGTAGTGGAGCCTGGCGTCGGCGGTGATCCGCTGCGAGCGCGAGGCGGTCTCGCGGACGGTGCCGTCGATGCGCCGGTCCGCGGAGGTGAGCGCGAAGGACGTGAGGTACTCTGCGTCCGCGCCGAGCGTGAGCTGCCCGCGCGCCACCGGCTCGACGTCGAGCGACAGCTGAACGCCCGCGCTGGGGAAGAGCGAGGTGGCGAGGCCCACCACACCGTTCGGAGTGTCGAGCGACATCTCGCGCGTTCCGAGGCCGGCGCCCGCCTGCACGGCCACGTGCACGGCCAGGCCAGGCAGCGCCTCGGGGGGGGGCGCGACGACGTCGGGGCTGAGCTCGGTCAGCCCGCCGGCCGGGCGAGTGATCACCGCGAGGCCGAGGCGCACCTCCGCGAGCACCCGCGCGCGGGACGCGTCGGTCAGCAGGTTGCCCTGGATCGGGTGCTCCTCTTCGAGGATCTGGAAGCCGTGGTGGTCGTGGTAGGCGAGCGACACGAGCGTCGCGCGCGACGGCCGGTTGGCGCCGACGACGACCACGAGGTCGAGATCGGGGAGCAGCCCTGGCAAGATCTGCGACATCGCCTCGGTGCTCTCCGGAGGCAGGCCTCTCGATCGAGCCTCGCGGTAGTAGTCGCTCGAGTCGACCACTTGGCAGGCCTCCCCGAGGAAGCTCTCGACGTCGTAGACGAGGGTGTCGGGCGTGTCGCGGAGCGCGACCACGAGGACGGAAGGGAAGTCATCGGCGTCGGCCTCGGAGGACGTGCCCTGCGAGGTCGGCGCTCCGCCCGAGACATCCTGCGCGTGTGCGGTCGCGGCGAGTGCTGGGACGGCGCCGAGGACCAGAGCGCCGAGGAGCCGAGCCGGTAGAAGGCGCGGCGTCACAGCTCGACTCCCAGCGAGATCGTGCCGTCGAGGGCGAGCACCTCGGTGAGCCCGACGAAGTCCGCGTACGAGAGGTACGTTCCTCCGAGCGCTGCGGCGATGCGAAGCTCGGGCCCGGCTTCTCCGAGGGCGATGCCGCGCTCGTACGAGAGACCGAGCCGGTGTGTCCAGAGCGGTGACAGCTCGCGGTCGCGCGTCACGAAGCGAAGCGTACCCGACGGATCCGGGTAGGTGGAGCGGTAGAAGCCCGCAGCTCCTTGCTGGTGCAGGCGATAGCGCAGCGCCAGGAGGCCGTGCTCGTCGTGCATCCAGTTGAGCTGCACCGCCGCGGTGTTCGCGTAGAGGCCCCAGTCGTCGATGTAGAAGCGGTAGTCGAGATGTGCCGAGAGGTGATCGTCGAAGGCGCGCCGCCCGCGCGCGACGAACGCGTGCCGGGTGCGAACCGAGGGGTGGGTCTCCGGCACGCAGAGCAGCGCTGTCCCGTTGCAGCGTCCGTCACCGCCGATCCCGACGAAGCGGTAGGGAGAGCTCTGGAAGCCCTCCGCGTGACCGAGCTCGTAGGCCACCTGCACGACCATCTGCGGGTCGATGACCTGCGTGTAGCCCAAGCGCCCGCCGAAGACGGTCAGGGGTCGAGAGAAGATCTCGTCGCCCGAGCGTCCGACGCGATCGTTCTCGGCGGTCAGGCGGAGCTCGAGCGTGGAGTTGTGGTCCGCGAGGTCGAGCGCGCCGGAGACGAGCCCGCCGTGGGCCTCGTAGTCGTTCTCCGACGAGTAGCGGTAGCCGCCGCGCAGGGTGAAGTCCTCGATGCGTCGGTCGATCCCTGCGTTGAGCTCGTCCCGCTGCTCGGTGACGGCCTGGGTCGCAGCGGTGCGGATGTCGATCGAGGCGCTGGTCCAGATGTCCGCGGTGTACTCGGCGTCGATGTGTGTGTCGGGGTCGAAGAGCTCCACCCGGGCGCGGACGGATGGGTTCACGACGACCGTGGTGTCGGTGTCGCCGCGCACGAGTGTGCTGACTCGGACCTCGTCGCCGTCCTCGGCGCGGAGCGCTCGGTGCGCAGCGGTCGCGGCGAGGACCGCCACGAGGAGGGAGAGCCGCGCACGTCGCATCGGCGCGAGGATAACCTCCCGCCCCCGTCGGTCGCGATGCTTCGTTCGCGGGGCCCCATCCTGCTCGGCTGCGGGCCTGCATGTGGCCGGACTGCGTCTGACGGGACTGCTTCAGACGGGCCTGCTTCTGGCTGGCCTGCTTCTGGCTTAGAGTGCCGCGAGCGGCGCCCGCCGAGGACTCTCGGCCCCAGCCCTTCCCAGAGGCACGACCATGAACCACCGCACCGTGAATCGAGCTCCCGTGACCCCGTCGAAGGGCGCCATGAACCGACGCGACGCTCTTCGTTCTCTCTTCGCCGTGGGCGGCCTGGCTGCGATGCCGGCCGCCGCGTCGTCTCTGCTCGTTCCCTCGGCTGCGCGCGCGCTCGACGCGGGAGCCCGCGCTCCCGAGATCGGTCTCGCGAGCGTCGCGAACGGCGGAGCGCAGATCAACCTCGCAGGCCTTCGCGGCCAGGTGTTCATCGTCGACTTCTGGGCGAGCTGGTGCGCGCCTTGTGCCGACGAGATGCCGGTGCTCGAGCGCCTCTTCACGACGCATCGTCAGAACGGCTTCACCGTCATCGGGGTCTCGCAGGACAGCGCGGAGAGCAACATCCAGACGTTCCTCCGCCGAATCCCCGTCTCGTTCCCGATCGTGCTCGACAACGCCCACGCGGTGGCCGGCCGCTACAGCCCTCCGCGCATGCCCACCTCGTACATCGTGGACCGCCGCGGGATCGTTCGGCACGTGCACGCAGGGTTCCGGTCGAGCGACGCGGGCGCGATCGAGCGCGAGGTCGCGGCCCTGGTCGCCGAGCCTCGCCCCTGACGCAGCCCCCGAGGAGGGCCTGAGAGCACGTGGCACTCGGATGGATCGATGCGGGTGCCACGGGCTCGAATCGGCGGGAGAGAGGCTCTCGCCGATTCACTCGGCGAGAGGGAGGGTCTGCGGCCAGACCGTCCGGCAAGAAACGTCAGAGCATGAGTCCATCCAAGTGACTCATGCTCTGAGACACCGCGACACGAAGGAGATCCGTCGGCGCGGCTTCCGTGAGAGCCTCGGCCGATGGAGCCCCACGCATCCCTTCTCGAACGATTCCGCCTCGATGGACGCGTCGCGATCGTCACCGGCGCCTCGAGCGGCATCGGACGCGCGACGGCGTTCGCGCTCGCCGAGGCTGGCGCGAGCGTCGTCCTTGCCGCGCGCACGAAGGAACGGCTCGACGAGGTCGCGGCGCGCGTCGGGCCGCGCGCCCTCGTCTGCCCGACCGACGTCGGCAAGCCCGCGGAGCTCGACGCGCTCGTCGCGTGCACGGAGCGAGCTTTCGGTCGCATCGACGTGCTCGTGAACGTCGCCGGCGGCACGCCTCCTACCATCGCGCTTGCCGTCAGTGACGAGGACCTCGACGGTGCCTTTCGCTTCAACGTGACCTCGGCCTTTCACCTCGCCCGAGCGTGCGCCCCTCGTCTCGCCTCGAGCGGCGGCTCGATCGTCAACATCTCGAGCGCGATGAGCCACCGCGTCGACTCGGGCTTCGTGGCGTATGGAACGGCCAAGGCGGCGCTCGATCACATGACCCGCCTCCTCGCCCACGAGTGGGCACCCAAGATCCGCGTCAACGCGATCGCGGTCGGCGCGACGAAGACCGAGGCGCTCAGCTTCGTCACCCAGATGCCGGGCGTCGAGGACGGCATGGTCGCCAAGACTCCGATGGGCCGCCTCGGCGAGCCCGAGGACATCGCGCTCGCGGCGCTCTACCTCGCCTCCCCGGCCTCGTCCTGGGTCACGGGGCACATCCTCGCGGTCGATGGCGGCGCGCCGAGCTCCGTGTGGCCCTTCCCGATCCCGAGCGGCCTCTGAGGAGCCCAGTCAGAATCGATTGGCCCACGGCCTCCATTGCATCGCGACGCGGCTATCATGGGCGCCCCCATGCAATCGCCTTCCCGCGCCCTCAAGAGGCTCCTCACCAAGCCCCTGCGTCTGCCGCGCCTCCGGCCCTTCGTGCCGCGGCACGACGACCCCCCGATCTTCGCGTTCAACGGCGAGCGTGACGACATCGTGCGCGAGGTCGTCCGGCGCATGGAAGACCGCTGCGTCGAGGAGAAGCTCCAGCTCGACTACGTGCTGAACGAGGTCGCCTTCGAGGAGATCCGGCGCCTCGAGCAGCAGCGCGACGACGAAGCGCGCGAGTCGCTCGGGTTCTGGAGGGGCTCGGTGCGCCGCATCGGCAAGATGCGCGACCACGAGCGTCGGGAGCTCTTCCGAACCATCGCCGAGCGCATGGTGCGAGACATCGCGGGGAATTTCGACCCGCGTGTCTACGACATCGCGACGCGCGCGGTCCCGCACCTCTTGACGGGCGTGATGAAGCCGGGCTCGCTGCCGGAGGACCTGCTGCACCTCGGCGCGGGGCTCGTCTCGTCCTCGCGGCGCGAGGAACACCAGAGCCCCGTCGACGATCTGCTGCGCGTCGAGGGCTCGACCGATCAACTTCGCGAGCTCGGCAAGCGCGGCACCCTGGTCTTCGTCCCGACGCACAGCTCGAACCTCGACTCCGTCGCGCTCGGATATGCGCTCATGCGCGAGCGCTTGCCCCCCGTCGTCTATGGTGCGGGAAAGAACCTGTTCACGAACCCGATCGTGAGCTTCTTCATGCACAACCTCGGCGCCTACCGCGTCGACCGGCGTGTGCGCGCGGCTCTCTACAAGGACGCGCTCAAGACCTACTCGACCGTGATGATCGAGCGCGGCTACCACTCCCTGTTCTTCCCGGGCGGGACGCGCTCTCGCTCCGGCATGGTGGAGAAGAAGCTGAAGCTCGGCCTCGCAGGGACGGCGGTCGAGGCCTTCGCACGGAACCGCACGCGGGGCCTTCACCGGCCTGTGTTCTTCGTACCGACGACCATCAACTACGGTCTCGTGCTCGAGGCCGAGTCGCTCATCGAGGACTGGCTCAAGGAGGCCGGTCGCGCGCGCTACATCATCGAGGACGACGAGTTCTCGCAGATCGACCGCTGGGTCGCGTTCTTTCGCAAGCTCCAGCAGTCCGAGAGCGCGTGCGTCATCCGCTTCGGCTCGCCCATCGACCCCTTCGGAAATCGAGTGGATCACGAGGGCCGGAGCCAGGCCGTCGACGGCCGCACCCTCGACGCGGGCGGCTACGTGATGAAGCGCGGCGTCGCATGCCTCGACGCGCGCCGCGACGCGGCCTACACGCGCGAGCTCGGGCAGGTGATCGCCGAGTCGTACGGTCGCGAGACGGTGCTCATGGCCACGCAGATCGTCTCGCACGTGCTGTTCCGGCGCCTCGTGCGGGAGACGCCAGGCGTCGACCTCTTCGGGCGCGTGAGGCATCGCGGCGAGATCGCGATGCCCCGGGAGGAGCTGCACGCCGAGCTCGGTGTGGTCCTCGAGCGCCTCCGCGCGCTGGCGGACCGCGGCGAGGTGAGCCTCTCGGAGAAGGCGCGCACGTGGCAGCCGGACAAGCTGGTCGACCGCGTCGTTCAGGCTTTCGTCGGCTACCACCGCAAGACGATCCTCACCGAACAGGACGGCGCCGTCGTCGTCGAGGATCCAAGCCTCTGTCTCTACTACCAGAACCGCCTCAACGCGTACGCCGAGCGCATCGCCGACGACGCCCACCTGCCCGCGGCGCGAGAGATCGCGCGCCTCGGATGAGCCCGCTCCCGGAGAGACGATGACCTTGATGAGAGTCGGTGTGTACGGCGGTGGGAGCTTCGGTGTCGCGCTCGCGAAGGCGAGCGTGCGCGCGGGCCACCTCGTGAAGATCCACTCCCGGCGCGACCCCTTCGCGGGCGGCGCCAAGCCCGAGCGCCTCGACGTCGTCGGGGACGCAGCGCAGCTCGCGGACTGCGATCTGATCTTCGTCGCCACGCCCTCGGTGCACGTCGAGGAGGTCGCCAGCAAGCTGGGCCGGCACCTCGACGGTCGGCATTATGTCGTGCACGTGAGCCGTGGCCTCGTGGGTGAATCGCTCGAGCCCGTCAGCCACGTGCTCCGGAGGCTCACGCCGGTTCGCCGGATCGGCTGCCTGGCGGGGCCCGTGTCCTCCGCGTGTCTGGCCGAGGGGGAGCCGGGCGGAGGGATCGTGGGCACCGAGTTCCCGGAGGTCGCCGACGCCGTGCGCGACGCCATCGCCGGGCCGACGCTGCGCCTCTACCAGACCGAGGATCTCGTGGGCTGCGAGACCAGCTCCGCGATGGTCGGCCTGCTCGCGCTCGCGCTCGGCTACGCGGTCGAGATGGGCTTTGGGCCGAGCACGCGCGCGGTCCTCAGGACGCGCGGCATGGCCGAGGCAGGGCGCGTG
>JBKDQC010000648.1:0-2214 GCA_046342295.1 Deltaproteobacteria bacterium
CCACAAGGGCACGCGAGGATGTCCACGCCGAGCCCGTGCTTCATGAGCTCGCAGAAGGTCGTGTTGCGCGGGCGATGTGGAGCCTCCTCGTCGTCGGGCTGGGGCACCACGTGCGGCCGTCTCGCCGAGTGAGCCGCGAGCACCATCGCGCGGACAGCGCCCGCAGAGCGAGCGAAGCGAGCCGAGGACGCGGAGCACGTGGCGGTAGAGCACCTGGTTGGTGCGCGGGCGCGGCACGAGCGATGCGAGCCTCTTCAAGAAGGTGTTGGCGCTCATCGAGAGCCACGTCGTGCCGTCCTTCCAGGGAGACGCGCTGCTGACCGCCGCGCAGCGCTCGGCCTACACAGGATCGGCGAGACGCCGATCCATGTGTAGCCCTTTTTCCGGGCAGGTCTGATGCAGACCCGCCCCCCGCCCGGCAGAGCCGGCTCGGGGCCCCCCACCCAACTCCGCTCCGCGAAACAGAATCGCCGCGACGCGGATGATCCACTCTCTCGGCGATTCTGTTTAGGTCTACCAGGAGGCACTGACGCGCGATGGCTTCGGCCGCATCACCACCGAGATCCGCCGCGCGAGCGACGCGGGGGAATTCTACTTCGCCGAGGACTACCACCAGCAGTACCTCGCGAAGAACCCGGACGGGTACTGCGGCCACGGCGGCACGGGCACGACGTGCCCGACCGGCCTCGTGCCCTACGAGGGCTGAGGACGCCCCGCGGGGCCGCGCGTGTGGGCCACCGTCCGCTCCGGCGATCACCTGGCCGCTCCGGCTTGCATGAGCGGCTGCCGGGTGCTGCGGAACGCGAGGGTTCGCGACGCTGGACGCGGGGGTGACGGGGCATGCCGATTGCTAGGGGTCGGCCATGGCCTACGACCGCGTCGACGCTCGCGAGCATCAGCGCCGTACCCTGGTTGCGGAGCTCCTCGAGGTGCGCGCCGCACGGCGGCGTGACCCGTGGTGGCGGATGTTGCGAGAAGGGGCTCTCGTGCACTGGGTCTTCTGGCTACTCCGCGGCGTATTTTTCCTCGTCTGTTCAGCCCTCTTCGCCTTTCTCCTCGGCGCGATGGCCGTTCCGCTCCTCGCGGTCAGCGCTCGGCGGATCGTGGCCGAGGTCGAGGCGCGGGTGTCCTACGCCGTGACGGTCGTCGCCGACTGGAGCGTGGGGGGCTCTCATGGGCCCGATGCGCCCGCGGAGGCGCGATGACACGCGCGCACGGACCGCTGGCCGAGCTGCCGTACGATCAATGGCCCGACGAGGATCTCGACCGTCGGGAGGACGAGCTGCTCGACGCCATCCGCGCGGTCGAGCCCGAGCTCCCCACCGCGCGGCTCCCGAGCGGAGCGACCCTCACGATCGCGAGCCCGTGCCCCGAGCGCTGGAGCTCGATGGTCGGTGACGACCGGGTGCGTCACTGCGGGCGCTGTCAGAAGAACGTCTACAACCTGGGCGCGATGAGCCCCGAAGAGGTCGACTCGCTCTTTCGCACGCAGGAAAAGCCCTGTGTTCGGATGTTCAAGCGCGCCGATGGCGGAGTGATGACGGCCGACTGTCGCGTCGGCCTGCCCAAGCGCGTCGTCCTGCGCGTCGTCGGTGCGCTCGCCGTGGCCGTGGGGGCCGTCGGCTTCGCGGAGGGCCTGGAGTCGAGGATGTTCCGTGGCCTGGTCGACAGCGGCTCGAGCAGCGGAGCGGGCATCACCCATCGCGAAACAGCATCGGAGAGACCTGGATCATAGAAACCTGGCGACATGACCGGCGACCATCTCCGGATGAGCCTTGAAGGTCTCGAAGGTGTCGACGAGGGCCGCGTCACGGTCGGCGACGGTGGGGTAGAAGCTCTTGTGCGTGGTGCGCTTCTTGGTCGTCTTCCACACCCCCTCGATGCCGTTCAGTTCGGGCGAGTAGGGAGGGAGGCGATGGAGCTCGATGCGGTCGCGGTGTCGCGTGAGCCATTCGGCACCTCAGGTTGGAGCCGGTGGCAGGGGCCGTTGTCGATGATCAGGAATCCCTTTCTTCGGGACCGCGCGACCAACTCCTTGAGGAACTCGAGGAACGTGCGCCCGTTGAACACATCAGCGAAGCGGTAGAGGAAGCGCGGGCGTGTCTCCAGCGTGATCGCGCCGTAGACATGCGCCGTCTTGCGTCTGTCTCTTATACACATCTGACGCTGCCGACGACAATGCAAGTGTAGATCTCGGTGGTCGCCGTATCATTA
>JBKDQC010000649.1:0-7093 GCA_046342295.1 Deltaproteobacteria bacterium
CGTGCGAGATGAACGCCACGAGCGTGTCGGCCGCGCGCACGAGCGCGCTCGGATCGGTGATCTGGGCCTCGTCGAGCGCGCTGGTCGGCGTCAGCGCGACGCCGCCCGTCCGACCGAGCGCCGCCGGGAGGTCGCACGCGCGCCGCTCGACGGTCAGCGAGCGCATGCGCGTCGTGCCGCCCGGATGCGCTTCGTTCTGGACGCGCCCGAACACGACCGGCGCGACCTCATCCGCCGGCAGCGCGAGCGCGAACGGGCCGAGCTCGGAGTCGCCGAGGCGCACTGTCACGTTCCCTGACGGCTCGATCTCGAGGACGTGCTCGGTCTCGCCGGCGACGAGGGGGACACTCGCGACGATGCGCGAGCCGACCACCACGGAGACCTCACCGCGCGTCGCGCTCGCGAGCACCGCAACCAGTGGCGAGACGGCGCTCGTCGGGAGCTCGGGGGACCACACACCGAACGCGATCGCATCGAGCTGCTCGGAGGACGCAGGCGCTGCGATGCGGGCGCGCATCACGATGCGCTCGCCGCGGGGCCGGAGCGCGAGCTCTGGAAAATCGAGCGCCCCGTCGAGGCCGCTGCCGGCGACGGCCACGAGCCCACGATCGGCGCCCACGAGGGGCGTGCCCGAGACGACACGGGCGCCGAGCTCGGCGCAAGCGCGCGGGTCACCCGGCTCGCATTCCTCGAAGCGGAAGGTGCGCGTCGCCGGGCTCGACGCGCAGCAAGCGGGCGACGTCGAGCCGACGCAGCACGCGCGCGTCGCTGCACAGCCCGTCTCGCGGCAGTCGACGAGCCCGTCGCCGTCCTGATCGCGGCCGTCGAAGCACTCGCGGGCGTTGTCCGGGTCGGCGCCCTCACCGTCGTCGAAATTGGTGTAGCCGTCCCCCAGCATCGGGGCAGCGGAGGCGTCCCCGAAACTCTGGAAGCCGCCGTCATCCGCGCTCGAGGCGTCGGAGTCTCTCCGTGCCGTCTCGGCGAGCGCGCACCCCGAGGTGGCGAGCGCGAGGCAGAGCGCGAGGGGGCGAGACCGCGTCATGGCAGCGTGCCCTCGACGACCCCTTGCCGGGCGACGCCCACGCTGCGACGGGCGCCGTCGCTGCCCGCGAAGTAGAGCCAGTCGGTCGCGGCGCGCCGCACGAGCACCGGCTCGCTCACCCCGAGGGCGTCGAAGCCAGCGCCGCTCGGTCCGAGGAGCGGCTCCCGGGAGACTGGCGTGAAGCGCGAGAAGTCTGGCGACGCCACGATGGTGCCGATCGACCAGCGCGTCCCGCGTCGGCCCGCGTAGTGGACCCGCGCGACGCCGTCGATCACGACGAGCTGGGGGTCGGCGACCTCGTCGCGGTCGAACGCGTCGGGGTCGTTCGACTGGTTCGCGTGGACGAGCCCGTTGGTCGTCACGCCGCGCGCATCGCGACCGAACACGCTGGGCCCTCCCGCGTTGGCCAAGGAGGGCGCCACCCGAATCCCCGAGCTCCCGTCGGCGTAGCGGACCCGGGCCGCCAGAACGAACCTCGGCGCGCCTCCGACGTTCACGACCGCCGCCGTCGGGCCGTCGACCGACACCGCCGCAGGGCTCTCCGCGTCCATCGGGGCGAAGTCGGCCGCCGAGAGCACCCGGGTCAGCGTCATGCCGAGCGTACCCGGCCGGCTCGGGCTCGCGCCTGGCGTGTAGGTCGTCTCGACGATCTCGAACACGTCCGAGCCCGCCGCCGCCGCGGCGAGGAAGACCCGGTGCATCTCGCGGTCACGCACCACCTCGACGTCTCGAAAGCGCGCGTATCCCGGCCATATCGGCTGGATGTTGTCCGCGAACGGGTCGCCGGAGGATCGCGAGACCAGGCCTCCGGAGGCCGACTGCACGGAGAGCCAGTGGATCTGATCACCCGAGGTGAGCAAGGCCTCGTAGCCCCCGCCGTCGTCGCGCGGGAAGACGGCGAGGCCGCTCACGTCCTGGCCGCCTCCCGCGGACACGATCGGGGTCGCCGGGCGCGTCGGCGCCAGGCGGTCGCAGCCGCGCTGCTCCACGCGGAGATCGGAGACCCACGCGGCGGGACCTCCCGCCGGTGGGTTGGGCTGCTGACCGAACATCGCGACGCGCGCGTCCGTGCGGACGTCATAGCGCCCCGCCGCGAGCGGCGTCGCGTCCCAGGCCGTCGTGTCCGGAGGCCGCCGCTCGATGCGGAAGTCGCCGCTCGGCGAGAGCACGATCGCGTAGAAGAGGCTCCGGGCGCAGTCGTCGCCGAGCGTCTCGGTGCGGATGACCCGGTCTCCCACGATCACCCGGATGTCTCCTGCCGTCACGCTTCCCACGACGGCCACGAGCGGGCGGCCCGTGCCGCCGAGCTCCTGGGCCGGGAAGAGCCCGAAGCCGGCCATGGCCAGCTCCGCCTCGGCCGTCCCGACGGCTCCGATGCGGCCCTCGATGCGAACATACTCCGCCGCGGGGTTGATGCGCTGCGGCAGGGCCAGGAGCCCCTGCGAGCCCGGCGCGCCCACGGGCGCGAAGCCGACCGCCGGCCGCACACCGCACGTGCTCGTGGGCAGATCCTCGCCCGCGAGGACGGTTCCGCCGAGCGCCGCGAGGGGCTCGCCGTCCACCGCGAGGCAGGGCGTGGGGCCGCAGGCGCCGGCTTCCCCCGCCGCGACCTCGATCGAGCCGACGGCGTCACAGCATGCCTCCGCGACACAGCCGACGCAGCAGGCAGGGTTGACTGCGGCGCTCTGGCAGATGGGCTCGTCGCAGTCGAGGACGCCATTTCCGTCGTTGTCCTCGAAGTCGAGGCACATGGTCTGGGCGTCGCCGCCCAGGCGGTCGTCCGCCTCCGAGAGGAGGCCCGGCGCGCTCCCGTCCAGCCGAGGCGACCCATCCGATGGAGCGGTCGCATCGCCCGACGCCCCCTCGGCGTCGGTCGTCGCGGTCGCGCCGGCGTCGAGCGAAGCGATCGGCGACGGGGTCATCGCACAGGCCCCGAGGCCGAGCAGAGCGACAGCGCAAGCCAGCTTGATGGGGCTCATGGGTTCTCCTCGGCCGGACCAACGTGGCACAACGCCGGCGGCCTCGCCGTTCTCATCACGTTCCGTGCCGGTGGCTCCTTGCGGGCTTCCGGCGAGGTCACATCCCCTCGAGGCCTGCGAGCGCGACCTGCTCCGCCGCGACCAGCTCGTGGACAGGCGGGCCCATGCCTGTCTGCGTGCGCGCGAACAGGAAGCGGAGGCGGTCCCGTCCATCGTCGGGCACCTGGGTCACGGACATCGAGGTGAGCCGGCAGGTGCTGCCCGAGGGGCAGCTCGCGAGGCTGCCGTCGCCCTCCCGCAGGATGGGGTTGCCCGCGTAGGGCACGAACGCAGGCGTGGCCTCGGCGGCGACGCGGTCCGCGAGAAAGAGGTGCAACTCCGCCTCGCCGGTGGCGCTCCGCGCGAGCACCCACAGCGCAAAGGCACGGCCCCTCGTCGAGAGCGCGTCGACGGCGATCACGCGCCCCGCGACCGGCGAGCCCTCGAGCACGTCGGTGCTCTCCTGCGTCGTCTCACCACCGGCGCGCCGCCAGAGCCCGAGGCGGCTCGCGGCCCCTTCGTCGCAGCGCGCGAAGATCCACTCGCCGTCGATCGCGCCCGAGTCGTCGTAGCTGAGGACCATCGAGGGCTCGCGCAGTGACTCGCAGCCGATCTCCGGCGAGGGCTGGATGAGGGTGCTCGCCGCAGCGACATTGCCGGAGGGGGCGAAGGTGCCGCGCGCGATCTCGTACTCGCCCGAGCCCGGCGTGGACTCGCGTGCCCAGAGCAGGATCGGGTCAGTCACGCCGAGCATCGTCAGGCTCGGCTCGCGCGAGCGCGGTCCCGTGCCACCGAGGGGTCGCGTCGGCGTCGGCCCCCAACCGGCGGCGTCGGGCGCCGCGCCGAATCCCGCTCCGAGCGCGAGCGTGAGTGGGCGGAAGAGCTCCTCCGAGCGATCCTCGACGCTCGCGTCGTAGGCCAGAGCCCACCCGGGAGGAGGCGCCGGCAGGAGATCGGGCGCGCCGATCCCGCCGGCGGTGTACCTCTCGTCCGGCCCGACCGACCGGCGGTCGAGCACGATGCTCGAGCGCGTGAAGACGCCTGGCGATGCGCACTCCAGCGGTCGGAGCACGAGGCTCGCGGACCCGCCGCTGAGAGGCACGATCGCGAACGTGGGGTCGCACGTCGTCCCGGGGGGGCACCGCGTCGGACGAACCTCGATGCCGAAGTACAGGCCAGGGCTGTCCTGGCACGAGCGGCTGGTGTCCTCGGGTGTGCGCACGAGATCGTCAGCGAGGATCGCCTGGTCGTGCACGAGCATGTTCGTGCTCGTGCACATGCCGTCCGAGCTCGTCACGGCCACGCTCGCGAGCAGCGCCGAGCGGCCGCCCGAGACACCTGGCCGGAGATCGATCTGGAACGTCGACTCGCGGCCGAGCTGCGCGACGTTCGACGTCACGCATGGCGCGGGGTCGAGCGCGATCGGAGCGCCCGCGCGGAGGACCGTCGCGCGGTTGGCGTCGTCGATGCGGATGGCGAGCTCGTCGAGAAAGCCCGCCGGTCCCGGCTCGCGCGCGGGGCTCAGGACGAGCGTCATCGTCTCGCCGCTGCCGAGCACCAACGTGCCTCGGCGCCCCACGCGGATCTCGAAGCGACCGCCTTGCCCCAGCGGCACGCAGAGGTTGCGCCACAGTGTTCCCACGGGTGCGCTGCCTGCCACCCTGACCTGAAGCGCGGCGCCGACGTACGAGCGTGCGAGATCGCGATCACTCCACTCGGGCGGCAGCGTCGAGCCGGAGAACGTCGTTCCATAGTCGACGCCCACCGTGGGATCGCACCCGCAGGCCATCGCTCCGAAGCAGTCCGGATCGCCGCAGTCGGTCAGCCGATCGCCGTCTTCGTCGCGGCCAGTGTCGCAGATCTCCCGCGGCGGCACGTACGCGTCGGGTGCGTCCGGTCCGGCGTCTCGCCCGCCGTCGACGTTCGCGTCCGGTCCGGCGTCATCCGGGGTGACATCCGGAAGATCCGCGTAGGCGTCTGCCGGCGGGTCGACCACCGGCTGCCAGACGAGCGAGCAACCGCCGAGCGCGCCCGAGATCGCGAGCGCGAGAACATTCCGGCTCGGTCGGGTCACAGCGCACCCCCGAAGCGGTACGTCCACGAAGCCATGCCGCCGCCCGGCGCGGGCTGCACGCTGAAGGTGGCCGTGCTCTCTCCACCACCTGGATCGGCCAGGAGAAAGGCGATGCTGGCGGCGCCCAGCGCCGCGGTGACCGACCAGGCGACGTCGGTCACGAGCGTCCAGGTGCGCAGGGCGTCGGCGCTGTCTTCGGTGCGGGAGCGCGCGTTCTCGTCGCGCATCAAGGAGGCGACCGGAAGGGCCAGGCCCCCGCTGAGGAGCCCGAGGATGGCCAGCGGCCCGAGGACGGCGCGCCCGGCGTAGATCCAGCCGCTGGCGCCTGACGCGAGCGAGACCTCGAGGCGCGCGGGGAAGACCTCGAAGCTCGGCGTCCCCTCGTAGGGGCTGTGGCCCGGCGCCGTCACCCGGATGCGGTGCGGTCCCTGAGACAGCGTGGCCTCGTGCTCGGTGGCTCCGCTGGCTTGCACGACGCCGTCGATCTCGAGCTGCGCGGCCGTGTCGAGGACGAAGCGGACGACGCCTCCGCCGCCGGCGCTGCTCACACCGAGCGCGCTCGTCATGTCGATGACCATCGGCGCCGAGCCGGCGAGCAGCTCGAAGCGTCGCTCCGCCAGCGTGCGACCGCCGCTCGACACGCGCGCGAGATGCGCGCCCGGCGGCATCGGCACGGACTGTCCCGGCGTCACCCGACCGCCGTCGATCTCGAGGACCGCTCCCTCGGGCGCCAGCACCTGCAGCCACACCGGCAGCGCCTCGAGCGTCGCGCTCACGTCCGTGGTGCCCCCGAGCGCGCCCGACGCCGTCACTTGCGTCTCCTGGTGTCCGGCGGCCGCGAAGTAGAACGTGTGCTGTCCCTCGCTCAGCGCGATCTCGAGCGGCGTGCGGCCCCGAGAGCCTAGATCCCGTCGGTCGATCCAGACCTCGGCTGGAGCGTTCGCGCGGAGCACGAAGACCGCCACCTGCAGCCGCAGCGCGTCACGGTGCCAGCGGCCATCGGCGAGCTCCTGCTCGTCGAGGCCTTCGACCGCGAGGTACTCCGTCCAGTAGTTGAAGGCCTCGGGCGTCCGTTCGAGCGCCTCGAGCACGAGCGCCGCGTTGTAGAGCACGTTGCGGGATCGCACGCGGCCCAGGCTCTCGGAGTACTGCTCGAGCGCGAGCTCGAGCTCGCGGCGCCGGCGCGGACCTCGCAGGCGCATCGCACGCTGGAAGTGCTCGTTGCCGCGCCCGAAGAGCGCGGCGGCCTCCGAGACGTCGTCGGCGCGCGCGACGGCCGGGCCGACCGCCTCCGGGGCGAGCGGAGGCGCGAGGAACCCGAGCGCGAGGCTCAGGCAGAGCCACGATGCGAACCGCGAGGACGTCCGGCGGCGGGTAGGGCGAGTCGAAGTCAACATGGCAAGACCACGATCCTATGCCGGTTTGCGCCGCCGCGCGATTCCGTCGTGTGGCGGGTCATCACTGGCATGGATCGCGTCTGCTCCTGGCTGTACGAGCGAGGCCCTCGAGCCAAGGCCACCATCCGCTTCGCCGCTGGGACGACGCCGACGCCCGTGGTCGTCGAGCCACTGCCTGTCACGACGATCCGACGGGGTGCCCTCGATCGGGCGCGTTGCGTCAGCGAATCGGTCAGGACGGGGCCCGGCGTCGCCGGCGGGCCCTCAGAGCGAACATCGCGACCGCAGCGAGCGCGGCCGGGGCCGTGGGCTCGGACGCCGCAGGGACCCGGCATCCGCAACCGGCCGGCGCCGGTGGCAGGCTCGCGCCGGCGTCGGGCGAGGCGGAGGCGTCGCCCGGCGCGGCGGCATCCGGAGGTCCCGCGTCCGGCTCGGGGTCGGGGCAGCGCGCCGCGGGGTCGCCCGAGCGCGCGACGCTCCCCCGCACGAGGAAGAGGTTCTCGCCCCGGTCGAGGTCCATCGACTCGACTGCGAAGTAGATCGTCGAGCACGGCGCGAACGC
>JBKDQC010000650.1:0-5437 GCA_046342295.1 Deltaproteobacteria bacterium
CGACTTCGACTTCGACTTCGTCTTCGCTCTCGCCTTCGAGCCTGAGCCCAGCCGAGACAGGACCAGCGGATGCCTCCCGGTCCTGCTAATTTCTGCGGATGCTCGAGTCTCTGGCGAACCTGCTCAGCTTGGGGGATCTGCTCGGCGCGCTGCGCGAGGACTTCGGTGGCTACGAGCTCGTCGCGCACCACGCGCAGGGCGAATTTCACCACGACGTCATCGTGCGTGTGAACGAGCCGCGCGGTCTGCCGTCGCCTTGGCTGGTCGTGAGCACGAACTGCAACGGTGGTGTGAAGGAAGTCGTCGCGACCCGAGCGGCCCCGGAGCCTCTGGGACTCTGGCGATGGCGCTGTCCCGACGTCAGCGAGTTTGAGGGCGAGGCTCCGGAGGTGCTCGGCAGCGCCCGAACCCACCACTACTTCGACCCCTGTGAGCTCCTCACGGATGACGCGCGCAGTGAGCTGCGCGAAGAGTTCCGAGAGCGTCAGCCGGGCGGTGGGTGGCGCATGAAGCGCTCAGGCTGCCGCACCTCTCGGCCGTGAGCTCGCTCTCGAGGAGCTCGACGCTGCGCAGCCGCGTCGGGAACTCCTTGTCGCGGATGCTGATCAATCCGCGGAGATCGCCCCAGCGATGTGGAGGATGGGAAGATAGACCGCAGTCAGGACGAGCCCGAAGAGCAGGCTCGCGGTGACGAAGCCGAGCACGACCCAGGCCCGTCGGTGGCTCAGAGCTCTCGCGCGGAGACCTGTCCCGACGAAGGCCGCGGGGAGGAGCGCGAGGACCGGAGGGACCCAGCCTTCGAGAAACAGCTCGGTCACTCCCGGGACCGCGCCGAAGTCGGCATACATCTCCCGGAACGCACGCATCGGAAAGGCCGCGAGCGCCAACGTGAATGCGCACGCGGCGAAGAGGCCGATCCAGTCGAGCACCGTGAACTCGCGGGATGAAGCGGGCACGTGGGGACGCGCGGCGTCGTCGATCATCGGCGGAAGGGTGACATCCGCGCAGTGTCTGTCGAGGCGCTGTCGAGGCTCGGAGAACGAAGGTCGAAGGTCGAAAGTCGAAGGTCGAAAGTCGAAGGTCGAAGGTCGAAGGTCGAAGTCGAAGTCGAAGGTCGAAGTCGAAGTCGAAGTCGAAGGTCGAAGGTCGAAGCCGAAGTCGAAGGTCGAAGTCGAAGGTCGAAGGTCGAAGTCGAAGTCGAAGGCCGTTCTCGGTCTCGTTCAATAGGCGAGGTCGCCGCGCGTCAAGCGCGGCCCACCTCCGGGCGCGATGAGGGGAGTGACGTCGCAACCCGTCGTGACGCCGGATCCGTCGACATGCACGAGCACGTCGGCTGCCCGCCAAAGGGTGTCGGTTTCGGCCGAGCATCCGAGGCCGCCGGGCAGGGTCACGGTGTCCGGTGCCGCGCCGATCGTCGCGCGAAGAAAGCCTCCGCAGTAGACGTTGAGCACGGGATTCGCGCTCGGGCCGTAGCAGTCGTGGACCATGACGCGGAAGCGCTGACCGTCGCGTGGATCATCGACGTTGATGTTCTCGAGGAAGCCCCCGAGCGGCTCCTCCGAGAAGCCGTGCCCGTCGACGTCGATCCGCGGGTTGGGGCAGTTGCCGAGCTCTCGCCAGCCGGCGCCCGCGGGCCCGCGATCGCAGCGGTCGAGGGGCGAGCTGGCGAGGCTCCACGCGGCGCGCGGCATGCTCGAGCGCAGGTACGGCGCGCCGTTGGCCCAGTTGCACGACGTGCCGAGGGTCACGCCCGGCGAGGGCACGCTGCCGGGGCCGGAGAACCAGGGCGTCATGGTGTCGGGCTCGTGGAGGTAGAGGTCGAGGTCGCTGAGCGAGCCCACGCCCGTGGTCGGCTGCCAGCAGAGCTCGACGCGCAGGCCCTCGCCCGCGACGTGCACGAGGAAGGTGCACTCGAGCTCCTCGCCGCCGCTCGTCTGCACGCGCATCGTGACGGTGTAGTCGCCCGAGAGCGTCGGCGTGAAGCGGAAGCTCGGGCCGCTCGCGCTCGTGGTGAAGGTCGGTACCGGGATCACTGCGTCGCACGGGCCGCCCCGCACGGTCCACGACCACGAGACCGCCGACCCCACGAAGAAGAGCGCGCCGTCGAGCCTCACGTCGTCGAACGGACGCGCCGAAGGGACGCGCGGATCGCCAGGGCCGGGGCACGACAGCTCTCCACCGCAGCAGTCGTGCTCGTCCGCACAGCCGTCGCAGTCGTTGTCGAGGAGGTCGCAGGTCTCGGCGCCCGGAGAGATGCCGCCCGCGCAGGGGCCCCACTCTCCGAATTCACCCGTGCCCTCGCAGCGCTGGGTGCCGTCGCTGCAGGCGCCGACTCCGCGCGAGCCGGGCGGCCCGGCGAAGCAGCTCTGCACCGTGCCGGGCATGCAGCCGCAGTCTTCGTCGACCGCGAGATCGCAGTCGTTGTCGAGCCCGTCACCGCACGACTCGGCGCCGGCGCATTCCGTCCCGACGGGTGTGCAGGTGCGCGATGTCTCGCATCCGGGGCCCGACTCGAGCGCGTATGCGTTCGCGGTGTCGGACGTGAACGGCGCGTCCATGTCTGGCGCGAGGTGCGCGTCGGGCCCTCGTGTGTCCGCGTCCATCGAGGGGTCCCCGCCGCCCGAGTCCCGAAGGGCGCGCCGGTCGCAGCTGCACGCGGGCGACAGGGCGGCGAGCGCCGCAAGCGAGAAGACGGAGAGCGAGGATCGACGGTGCGGGCTCGGGGGCATGGCTCCTCCAGGGCAAGAGCGAGGACCAGCATGCGGGGGGACAGCCGCTCCGCACAAGGAACGAAGGCGCCGGGGTTGGCTGGGGCCGAGCACGCGTCCTTGCCCTGCGGGCGGGCTCGAACCGGGTGAGGAAGGTGTGATGCGCGCACCGCGTAGGTGGGGCTGCTCGGTCTGTCGTCGGGCCGTTCGCGAACCCGATCCCCACTGGAGAACACGATGCTCGTTTCGTCGCGCCCTCGCCGCCTCGCGCTTGCGGCCTTGTTCGCCGCCCTGGGCGGTTGCGCTCCCGCGCCCGCCGAAGCCCCTGAGTCGCTTCGAGAGGAGACCGCAGCCCCTGTGGCGCCTCGCTTCGATCTCGACACCGCGATCGAACGCGCCCGCGCAGCGTTCTTCGAGCGGGACGGCGTCCTCTTCGCGGGGACCGAGACGCATCGGGTCGAGCTCGATGGGCGCGGCGGCTTCTTCGTGACCCCTGCCCACGACACGGAACGCGAGCGGGCGTTCGCGCTTCCGCACGTCGCGCCGTCCGAGCCGCGCCCGGCGCGCGCGCAGACGAGCCGGATCGAAGCGGCGCAGGCGTTCGAGGCGCACACGGCGTCGATCGACCGCGGCGGGGTGTCTGCGGCGGCGCAGCCCGCGGCGGCGCGCACGGAGGACGGCGCCGCGTGGATCGCGCGCGGCGCCGTGACGGAAGTGCTGCGCGATGGGCCCGACGGCCTCGAGCAGAGCTGGCGTTTCGCGGCGCAGCCCGAGGGCCAAGGCGATCTCGAGGTCCGCGTCGCGGTGTCGGGGATGGAGCACGTCGGGACGACCCCGAGCGGGGAGCACTTCGCGGACGCCGCGACCGGGCTCGGTGTGCGCTACGGACACGGCACGTGGGTCGACGCACGCGGCGAGCGCACGGCGGTCCCCGTGCGCTTCGAGTCGGACCAACTGGTGCTGCGAGTGCCTGCGCGTGTCGTCGCTGCCTCGCGCTATCCCGCCGTGCTCGATCCGATCATCGGCCCCGAAGTGGCGATGGACACCCCGGTGGTGGGGCCCCGCGGCGGAAACCAGATTCAGCCTGCCCTCGCGGGCAACGGCGCCGACACGTTCCTGCTCGTGTTCACCGATGCCCTCTTCGGTGAGGACGACGTGCGTGCAGCGCGCTTCGACGCCTCGGGGGTGCTCCTTGACGGGCGCTCCTTCCCGATCGCCGACGAGGTCGGGTCGAACCAGCGGAGCCCCGCGGTCGCGTGGAACGGGTCCGGATGGGTGGTCGTGTGGCAGGACGGTCGCAGCGGCACCGACTTCGACATCTTCGGCACGACCGTGTCGGCGGGCGGGGCCGTGCGCGCCGCGGGAGGTGCGCCGATCTCCGCGACGACGGGGATCGACGAGACGACGCCCGCGCTCGCTGCGGCCGGAGGAGTCACGATGCTCGCGTTCACCTCGGGAGACGCGTCGAGCTCCGACGTCGTGGGGATGCGTCTCGACGCGAGCGGCGTCTCGACCGACGCAGTGCCGTTCTCGATCGGTGCGGGCGCCGGCGTGCAGAACTTGCCGGCGGTGGCCGCGAGCACGGCGCAGTGCCTCGTCACGTACGACGACGACCCGGACGGAAGCGGCCCGGTCGGCGTGAGCGTGCGGGGGCGCCGCTTCCAGTCGAGCGGGCCCGCCGCAGTGGACGCTGCGCCATTCCTCGTGGCCGCGAGCGGCTTCGGCTCCCACTGCGCCTTTTCGGGCGGCTCGAGCTATCTCGCGGTGTGGACTGGCTTCGCGTCGGGCCGCTTCGCGGCGCTCTCGGGCGCGATCCCGGTCGCCGGCGCCGTCCCGACCCCGAGCGCGGTGACGATCAGCCCGGGCGTTTCTGGGCGTGACTATGTCTTTCCGCGCGTGGCCTGGAACGGCTCGGAGTACCTCGCCGTCTTCATCGATGGCGTCTTCGACGGGGCCATGGGCGCCTTCACGGAGCTGTCGGTGGGCGCGCGGCGCCTGACCGCGGCCGGCGCAGGGAGCGGCTCCGCGATCGACCCGACCTCGCTCGCGAGCACGACCACGCCGGACGTCGCGGCGATCGGGTCCACGTTCTATCTCGTGTACGTCGACACGTCGGGGGCCGCGTCGGATATCCGGGGCACGCGCATCTCGGGCTCCACGGTGGCGACGCCGGCGGGGCAGTTGCTCTCCAGCGGCCCGAACGATCAGACCTCCCCATACGTCGCGAGCCACGGCGCGGGCTGGGGGGTCGTGTGGACTGACTTCCGCGGCGGCGAGGTCGACGTCTGGGCTGCGATCCTCGACGGATCCGGCACGGTCGTCGGCGCCCCGGTGCCCGCGGTCACGGGGATGGGGACGCAGGCCGCGACAGGCATCGCCTGGGCCGGCAGCCGATACCTCGTGGTGTACGAGGAGCGGCAAGGCGAGGGCGACATCCGGGGGTTCACGATGACCGACATCGGCATCGCGGCGGCCCCCTTCCCGATCGCGACCTCGGCGACGATGACGGAGCTCGAGCCCACCGTGGCCTGCGGTCCTTCCTCGATCCGGTGTCTCGTGGCCTGGACCGAGCTCGATCGCGCGGCGGCGAGCCTGGATTCGAGCGTGCGCGCGGCGCGTGTGGACGCCGCGAGCCCGATCGCGACCGTGGGGGCGACGGCCACGGTCGCGGCGGCGGCGGGCAACCAGTTCGCGCCGGCGGCGGCTGCTTCGAACAGCACCTTCTACGT
>JBKDQC010000651.1:0-24524 GCA_046342295.1 Deltaproteobacteria bacterium
CGCGGCGCTCGAGCAGCACGTGGGCCGCCTGCCGTGGTCGGGATGGCTGCGGCGTGGCGCGCCGAGGCGCGTGCGTGCCCACGCGCAGCGGTCTCGCCTCTACCACACGGGCGCGATCGAGGAGCGCGTGTTCCGAGCGATCTCCGAGCGGCTGGGCGACGATCCGCCCGAGGCCCTCGGCGACGACAGCGTCACGGTGAACGTCCGCATGGTCGAGGACCGCTGCACGATCTCGGTCGACGTCGCGGGCTCGCCCCTCCACCGGCGCGGCTACCGCCTCGATCCGCACCGCGCCCCGATCCGCGAAGATCTCGCGCGCGCGGTCGTGATCGCGTCTGGCTGGGATCGCCAGAGACCGCTCGTCGATCCCATGTGCGGCTCCGGCACCATCGTGCTCGAGGCCGCGCGCCTCGCGGTCGATCACGCACCAGGGCTCGAGCGGAGCTTCGCGCTGACGCGGACCGCGCTCGATGACGGGGCCCTCCTCGGAGAAGCCCGCGAGGCCGCCCGCGAGAGGCTACGCGCCGAGGGCCCGATTCTGCTCGGGCGCGATCGGGATCCGCGCGCGATCGCCGCCGCGCGCGAGAACGCCGAGCGCGCAGGCGTGGCGGCGCTCGTGCGCTTCGAGGTGGCGCCGCTCTCGACCACCAGAGACTCGCTCTCCGCGCTCGGTGTGAACCGCGACGTTCAGGTGATCACGAACCCTCCTTGGGGCGAGCGGCTCGAGGTCGAGAGCTCGCATGGACACGCAGACCTTCGACCACTCTACGGCGCGATCGGCTCGCTCGTGCGCTCGATCGAGGGCGCACGCCTCACACTCGCAGCCCACGACCGCAAGCTCGCGTACGCGACCGGGGTGCCCCTCGAGAGCGCGATGCTCACCGACCTCGGCGGCCTCAAGGTCGCGGTGATGCGCAGCACGCGGTGAGAGCGAGCACGCGGTGAGAGCGAGCGCGCGGTGAGAGCGAGCGCGCGACCGAGACGAGGCCAAGGAGACAAGAGAGGCTACGGAGACGAGGCGGGAGGGTCGGCGCCGCGGGTGGCCCACAGAAAGGCTTCGACGTTTCCATCCGGGCCCGCGAGCACCGAGTCCCTCACGGCGTGAACCTCGAAGCCGAGCGCCCGCGCGGCCTCGGCGACGCGCTCGATCGCCGCCGATCGAAGGCTCGCGTCGCGCACGACGCCCTTCTTGAGCTGGGCGGGACCGACCTCGAATTGAGGCTTGATCATGGCGAGCAATCGGGCCGGCGGGTGGTCCGCGACGGGCGGTCGCAGCACGGCCTTCGCGGCCGGCAGGAGCTTCCCCATCCCGATGAAGGATGCGTCGATCACGACGAGATCGATCGGCTCCGGGAGGGAACCTGCGACGAGGTGGCGCGCGTTGGTTCGGTCGAGGACGACGACGCGCGGGTCCCTCGACAACTTCTCGTGGAGCTGGCCGTGTCCGACGTCGATCGCGTAGACGCGCGCCGCGCCCCGCTGGAGGAGGCAGTCGGTGAAGCCCCCGGTCGATGCGCCGAAGTCGGCGCAGACGAGGCCCCGGGGCTCGACCGCGAAGGTGTCGAGGGCACCCGCGAGCTTGACGCCTCCGCGCGAGACGTAGGGGAGGTCCTCGCCCCGGAGCGTCAACGCGGCGTCGAGCGCCACGGTGTCGCCTGCTTTTTCGATGCGCCGCTCGCCGACGTAGACCTTGCCAGCGAGCACGAGCGCGCGGGCACGTTCGCGGCTTGGCGCGAGGCCGCGCTCGACGAGAAGCTGATCGACACGCTGCTTCCTCGCGGGCTTCTTCGCGGGCTCATGCATCTCGTCGCTCAGCGAACGTCGCCGCGCGCATCGACGCGAAAGGCGCGGCGCTGCGCGTGCGCCTGCTGTCCGCGCGGCATGATGGCCGCACCCACGACGAGGAGGAGCGAGAGCGCGAAGGGCGCGCGGAGAAACGAGGAGATGGGTGGAGGCGAGGTCATGGAGTCCCCGAGGCCGTCTTCCGGCGCGCCGAGCTGGCCGCCTAGGATACGAGAACCCGGACCGGGCGCAGCGTCCAGCGGGCTCGAGCCCTCGCCGCTCCCCTCGGCGCCGCGGCCAGCTCGCCTCCAGGTACGCTGCGCTTCGAGGCTCGCGCGGAGCGCGTCGCGCGCCGTCTCGAGGGCGGCGCAAGCGCCCGCAGCCCGGTCTCGTTCTCCGTGCATCGCCTCGAGCGCCCGCGCGCGGGACTCTTCGCTCCCACTTCGTTCGAGGCGCGACGTTGTTCCTGGGTCGTCCGCGATGAGCGCCACGGGTCCTGTATCCTCGCGATGTGCCCCTGCGCTCCGCTCTCCGCGCGCTCGTCGCCCGCGCGCTCGATCCCGGCATCCGGGAGACGCCCCCTTCGGCAAGACCCCTCCGCATCGCGTACGGCCGCATCGCGCAGGAGACCAATGCGCTGAGCCCGGTGCTGACCGAGCTCGCGGACTTCCGCGCGATGCACCTGATCGAAGGTGAGGCGCTCGGTGCCGTGTGCGGGCCCGACCGGACGGAGGCCCAGGGCTTCGTGAAGAACGCGGAGCTGAGCGGCTTCGTTCAGCGCGTCGGACGGATCGGCGGCGTCGAGCTCGTGCCGACGCTCTCGGCGTGGGCCGTTCCCGGAGGGCCGCTCTCTCCGGACTGCTTCGAGACGCACGTCGGCGCGCTGTGCTCGAAGCTCCGCGGAGCCGGCCCGCTCGACGCGGTGTTTCTGTCGCTCCACGGCTCGATGGGCGTGTTGGGCGATCGCGACCCCGAGACGACCCTGCTCCGCCGCGTGCGCGAGGCCGTGGGCAACGTCCCGATCGCCGCGACCCTCGACCTCCACGCAAACCTCACACGTGCGCGCCTCGAGACCGGCGTGCTCGTCTTCGCCTACCACACGAACCCGCACCGAGATCACGCGGCGCGCGGCGCGCGCGCAGCCGAGGGCCTCGCGCGCACGGCGCGCGGCGCGGTCCGCCCCGTGACGGCGTGGCGCTCGCTCCCGATGATGCTCGGGGGAAGCCCCACCCTCGACCTCGTGGCGCCGATGCGGGCGATCTACGGCCGCTGCCGTGCGCTCGAAGCCCGGGGTGAGGGGCGAGGCCGCGCGCGGCCCGAGGTGCTCTCCGCGAACGTGCTCATGTGCCATCCCTGGCTCGACATGGACGTCGTCGGCTGGAGCACGGTCGTGGTGACCGACGGCGACCGCGCCCTCGCCGAGCGCCTCGCCGACGAGCTCGCCGAGCGCTGCTGGGCCGTGCGCGACAAACTGCCAGCGACGTTCCCCTCGGCGGAGACAGCGATCGACCGGGCACGCGGCGCGCGCCTCGCGCGCAAGACCGGCGTGGTGACGCTCGCCGATGCCTCGGACGTGACCACGGCCGGAGCGCCCGGTGACTCGACGGCGCTGCTCGCAGCGCTCCTCGCCAGAGGGCAGGGCCTCGTGAGCTACGTCGCCGTGCGCGACCCGGGCGTCGCGCGATCGCTCCACGACCAGCCGCTCGGGGCGCGGGTCGACGTCGAGGTCGGAGGCCACCTCGATCCCGCGAGGCAGCGCCCGGTGCGCGTGAGCGGCACGCTGGCGCACGCGCGCGAGGATGCAGGCCACGGCAAGCGCGTGCGGCTGACGGTCGACTTCGCCCCCGCAGAAGGCGCGCGATCACGGCCAGGGCGGATCGAGCTCGTGGTGACGGAGGGGCCCTGCTTCAACCTCAAGCCGAGCTTCTGGAGTGACCTCGGTCTCCGAACCGGCCGTGCGGACATCGTCGTCGTGAAGAACTTCTTTCCATTTCTTCTTTTCTACGCCCCATACGCGCGAAAGGTCCTCTACGTGCGCACGGGAGGTACCACCGATCTCGACGCGGCGTATGCCATCCCGTTCGATGGGCCGATCCATCCTCGCGACCGCATCGAGGACTGGCATAGCGTCGACCGAAGGCGCCGCGGAGTCCCCTGACCGAGCCACGGATCCGCGGAGTCGAGCGCAGCCAGGGCGAGCGCAGCCGCACGGGCGCGAACGGCACGATGCGCCGAGGTCCGCTCCGGAGCTGGTAGTCTCCGGCGCGCATGGATCGGCTGCTCTTCACGTCGGCGAGCGCAGCGCGGCGAATCGAGCGGGCGCGCGAACGAATCGCGCGCGCGCTCGAGGCGAGGCGGCGCGTGACCGTGGTCGCGACAGGCCGCGAGGCCGGGCGCGAGCTGGTGCGCCGCTTCGCGTTCGAGCACGGGGCCTGCACCCGGATCGAGCCGACGACGTTGACCGACGTGGCCCTGGCGATCGCGAGGCCGTCCCTCCTCCGGCGAGGTGAGACCTTCGTGACGGGCGCGGGCCTCGACGCCGTGGTCGCCGAGGTGCTCGAGCAAGCATGTCCGCCCGGCCGCTACGACGCCGTCCGCGACCGACCTGGGACACCACGCGCGCTCGCAGCGACGCTCGAAGAATGGATGCTCGCGGACCTCGCCGCCGATGCGCTGCTCGAGGTGGATCCATCCCTCTCGCAGATCTTCTCCCGGGTCGTGGACATGCTGGCTTCGCGCCGCCTCGTCACGAGCGCGGCCGTGCGCGCGCGCGCGAGCGCGGCCCTGCGCGAGGGGACGCCAGGCCCGACCGACGTGATCTTCCTGGACGTCACGTTGGCCTCGACCCTCGAGGCCGAGCTCGCGCGTACCATCGCAAGGACTGCGCACACGGCGACGATCACCCTCCCGCGCGGGGATACGCGCACGCGGACGCACTGGATCGAAGGCCTCGACCTCGCCGAAGAACAGGACGCGGGCGGGACGCGAGCGGCGCGCGCGCTCTTCGGCGGCGCCGCCGAGGTCGGCGCGTACGACGCGGTGCTCGGGCCCGCCGTGATCGTGTGCTCGGGCACGACGGAGGCCGAGGAGTGCCTCGAGCTCGCGCGGGTGCTCCTCGGCGAGCTCGACCAGAGCCCTCCAACACCGCTCGATCGCATCGCGATCGCCGTGCGCGACGTGGAGCGCTACCGCGTGCCGCTCAGCGAGGCGCTCGCGCGAGCGCAGATCCCGTTCCACCTCGAGCGCGCGGTGCGGCGCCCCGACCCTGCCGGACGCGCCTTCCTCTCGCTTTTGGAGTGCGCCGCGGGCGGGCTCTCGGCGCGCGCCTTCGCCGACTACCTCGCCTTCGGAGTGCTTCCGAAGCTCGACGACGAAGGTCGCCCCGTCGCGAGCCCCGACGCCGGAGAGGCCGCCGACCCAGAGATCGAAGACGACGGCGACGGTGACGCCGATCAGAAGAAGCGGGCCGTGATCGCGGGCGCCCTGCGCGCGCCGCGCCATTGGGAGCGCCTGCTCGTGGACGCGGCCGTGATCGGGGGCGGGCCCGAGCGCTGGGAGCGGCGCCTCTCGGGGCTCGCAGCCCAGCTCCGCACCGAAGCGGAGGAAGCCGAAGACCGCGACGGCCCGGAGCGAAGGCGCGCCGAGCAGCAACTCGCCGGACTCGAGCGCCTCTCGGCCTTCGCGCTGCCGCTCGTCTCCCAGCTCGCGAGGCTCCCGGAGCGCGCGAGCTGGCGCGAGCTTCTTCCGCGCCTCGAGCACCTGGCCCGGAGCGCGCTCCTCGACCCTCGCCGTGTGCTCGAAGTGCTGGCTCAGCTCGCGCCGCTCGCACGCGAGGAGGAGCGTCCCGTCGCGGAGGCCGGGCTCGTCTCTCTGGAGGACGTGCGGCGCGTGCTCCAGCCACGGCTCTTCGAGATCGCGACGAGCCCGCCGGACCGAGGTGGCACGGTGCGCGTGCTCGCCGCGGACAGCGTCGCGGGGCGCGCGTTCGACCTCGTTCTCGTTCCGGGTCTCGTCGAGCGCGCGTTCCCGCGCCGCATCCTCGAAGATCCGATCTTGCCGGACGCGGCGCGCACAGCGCTCGCGCCGCGCGCCGCCGACGCGATCGACGGCTCGCTGCCCCCGCCGCTCGCCACCTCGCACGATCGCGCCGAGGACGAGCGGATGATCCTCCGCAGGCTCGTCCAATGCGCGCCTCGGGTCGTCGCGAGCTTTCCGCGGCGCGACGAGCGCAACCGCGAACGCGTCCCCTCGCTCTACTTGCTCGAGCTCGTGCGGGCCGACCGCGGCGTGCTCGTCCCGGTCTCACGTCTGCTCGCGCCCCTCGAAGGCGCGACGCCAGGCACCGAGATGGCCCCAGGATGGCCGGCGCCGCTCCGCGCCGAGCGCGCCGTCGACGCACGAGAAGCAGATCTGTCGCTGATCGCATCGCTCCTCCGGTCGGCGTCGGTCGCGCCGGACGCCCCCCGCAAAGGTCGCGCGCGCTTCCTCGTCGCAGGCTCCCCGACGCTCCGCCGCACGCTCCTGGCTCGCCACAACGCCCACGGCGCTTCGTGGCGCGGATACGACGGCTTGATCTCGAAAGACCCTGCCGTCCTCGCGCTGCTCGCGAAGGAGCGACCCGGTGAGCGCGTGCACTCCGCAACCGCGCTCGAGTCCTTCTCCGCGTGTCCCTACCGCTTCTATCTGCGCACGATCGTGCGGCTCAAGGCGCGCGAGACCGCCGAGTCGATCGAGAGGCTCGACCCGGTCACGCGAGGCGCGATCATCCACGCGATGCAGTTCGCGCTCGTCGCGCGCGCCCGCGGAGCGGGGCTCTCCGTGGATCGCGACGAAGCCACCCTGCGCGATACGCTCGATCGCGTCGTCGATGATGTCGCGCGCGAGGCGCGCGACCGCCTGGTGCCCGCCATCGACGAGGTCTTCGAAGACGAGATCGCCGCCATTCGACGAGATCTCTGGGCCTGGCTGCACCACCTCGCGCTCGAAGCACGGGCCGGCTGGTCTCCGTGGCTCGCCGAGCTCGGTTTCGGAGAGCCCGGGGGCGCGGCGCACGACCCGGCGAGCGTGCGGGAGCCGGTCGTGGTGACCGTTGCCTGCGAGGGGGGCCAAGCCAGGCTGCGCCTCCGCGGAGCGATCGACCTCGTCGAGCGACGCGGCGACGCCCTGAGGGCCACGGACTACAAGACCGGGAAGGCCGAGGCCGAGCCGGGCACGCGCATCGGCGGAGGCGTCACGCTCCAGCCCCTGCTCTACGCGCTCACGCTCGAGTCGATGCTCGCGACCGGGACTCTGCCTGCCGCGGAGGGCGTGGCCCGCGTGACGGGCGGGCGGCTCTGGTACTGCACGAGCCGCGGCGAGGATCGGCGCGTCGAGATCGCGCTCGACGACGCGGGCCGCGCTGCCGTCGGCGAGGTCGTGGCCCTCGTCGATCGGGCGACCCAGACCGCGTTCTTCCCGCGCGCGCCGGACAAACGAGGCTGCTCCTACTGCGACTACCTCGCGGTCTGCGGTCCCGATGCCGCGGACCGAGCGAGACGCAAGGAACAGGATCGTCGCCTCGAGCCGCTCGTCGCGCTGCGAGGCAAGCCGTGAGCACCGCGCACCGCGAGCTCGTCGACGCCGAGGCCCGTCGGCGCATCGCCGAAGATCTCGACACGACGTTCGTGGTCGAGGCCGCAGCCGGCACCGGGAAGACCACGGCGCTCGTGTCGAGAATCGTGGGGCTCCTGCGAAGCGGACGCGCGCGTGCGCCGAGCCTCGTGGCCACCACGTTCACCGAGAAGGCCGCCGGGGAGCTCGCGCTCCGCACCGTGAGGCGCTCGAGGCTGCGGTGCTGGCCTCGGAGGGAAGCGGCGAAGCCGAAGTCCCGCAGCGCGGCCTCGAGCGCACGCGTCTCGAGCGCGCGATCGCGGAGCTCGAGCTGGCGCGCATCGGGACGATCCACGGGCTCGCCACGGATCTCCTGCGCGAGCATCCGCTCGAAGCGGGTCTCGACCCGAGCTTCCGCGTCCTCGCCGAGGACGAGAGCGCGGAGCTGCTCGAGCGCGTCGTCACACGCTGGCTCGAGCAGCGACTGAGCGCCCCGCCGCCAGCGCTCAGGCGCTGGCTGCGGCGCCCCCCGAGCCATCCCGAGACCCTCCGCACAGCGTTGATCAAGGTGGTCTCGCGCCTCGTGGATCAGCGCGATCTCGACACTCCGTGGCGTCGTCCTCACTTCGAGCGCGAAGCACGCATCGCGGAGGCGGTCGCGGCGATCGAACGTCTGCGGCCTCTGCGAGACGACGCGCGCGCGCAGCCCGACCTCGGTCGTTCCTCGCCATGGGACAATCTCTACGAGACCCTCGACACGATGGTCCGGGCCCTCGATGAAGGGGCGCTCGCGGAGCGCCTCGCGGGCGCCCGCGACCTCGAGGCGCTCGAAGCGAGCCTCGTTCGCCTGGCCCGTACAAACATCAAGCGCGGCAAGGCCGCGATGTTCGGCAGGCGTCGTCGCGCGGACGTGCTCGCAGAGCTCGATCGCACCGTCGCCGTGCTCGATCGGTTTCGCCGTGACGCCGACGGCGAGCTCGCTGCCGCCCTCTGGCCCGAGCTGCGCCAGGCGGTACGCACCTACGAAGCCGAGAAGCGCCGTCGCGGCGTGGTCGACTTCACCGATCTCCTCTTCGACCTCCGCCGCGTCCTCGTCGAGCACCGCGCCGTACGCGAGCGACTCCAATCGCGTTTCAGCCACGTGCTCGTCGACGAAGTCCAGGACACCGACCCCGTCCAGTATCAGATCGTACGCCTGCTCGTCGCCGACGACCCGTCGGTCTCGGACCCACACGCAGCCATCCCTTCGCGCGGCAAGCTCTTCGTGGTGGGTGACCCCAAGCAGGCCATCTACCGATTCCGCCGCGCCGACCCTGACGCCTACTTCGAGCACCGCGCAGCCCTTTGTGAGGCGGGCGCAGAGGTCCTTCACCTCTCGACGAGCTTCCGCGCCGAGCCCTCGATCCAGGCAGCGGTGAACCGCGCCTTCGGCGGCGAGGTCCCGACGCATGCGCTGCGAGAGTACGTGCCCTTGGCGCCGTACCGAGCTCCGCGCAGCGATCGCCCCAGCGTCGTCGTGCTCCCCGTGCCGCGTCCCTACGGCGCCTTCGGTACCAACTACTACGCTGGCGGCGCTCGCGCCTCGTACGCCGAGGCCGTCGGCGCGTTCGTGCACGAGCTCGTGACGTCACGCCGCTGGACGGTCGAGGTCGACCGACACGAAGTCGCGCTCGGTCCCGAGCACATCGCGATCCTCTTCAAGCGCACGACGAACGGAAGAGAAGATCTCCTCCAGCCGTACGTGCGCGCGCTCGAGGCGCGCGGAGTGCCCGTGAGGAGCGCGGAGCGCAGCGGGTTCTTCTAGCGCGAGGAGATCTTCGCGCTGCGAACGGTGCTCCAGGCCATCGAGTGGATCGACGACGAGCTGAGCGTGTACGGGGCGCTGCGAAGCCTTTATCTCGCGCTGTCCGATGCGGATCTGCTTTCGTACGCGCGCGAGCACGGCTCGCTCCGCCCCTTGCAGGTGCCGAAGAAGGCCGAGCTCGCCCACGGCCAGAAGGCGCCCGCAGGCGAGGAGGTCTCCGACGCGCTGCGGCTGCTCCGCGCCCTCCACATCGGCCGCAACCACCGCCCGATCGCGGACACCGTGCAGCGCTTCCTCGACGCCACGCGTGCGCATGCCCTGCTCGGGCTGCTGCCTCACGGGGAGCGGGCGCTCGCGAACGTGCAAGCGTTGCTCGGCCTCGCGAGGCGCGCGGAGGCGCGCGGCACCCTCTCCTTCCGGCGCTTCGTCGAGGAGCTCGAGGCTCGTATCGAAGATGGGCGACATGCGGAGATCGGAGCTCCCGACGACACCACCCTGGGCGTCACGCTCTCGACCGTGCACGGCATGAAGGGTCTCGAGATGCCGGTCGTGATCCTCGCCGACCCGACCGCGACGCGAGCGATGAACACGCCCAACAGCTTCACCGACCGCAGGAACAAGGTGCACGCCGAGCGCATCGCGCAGATCGCGCCGCTCGATCTCTCGGAGAACGAGGGCAGCGCGAGAGAGGCCGACGAGGACGACACGCGACGTCTTCTCTACGTCGCCGCGACGCGGGCGCGCGACCTGCTCGTGGTGCCGAGCGGAGGCGACGTGCCCTTCGATGGTTGGACCGCGCCGCTCGAGCGGGCGCTGCGCCCGGCTCCGAACGAAGCTCCGCTCGACGGCGTGGGCCTCGCGCCCAGCTGTCCGCCTCTGGGTGACGACACGGTCCTGGATCGTCCCGACCGTGTGCGAAGGACCGCACCCCCGACCGTCGTACCCGGCCGATACCGCCTGGGAGAGACGACGTTCTCGTACGTCGTCTGGGGACCCGGCGCGCTGGCGCTCGAGGTCGCGGCGCGCCCAGGCGTCCGCGCGGTCGAGCTGCTCGAGCCCCCCGACGCGGGCTCCGGTCACGACGGCAACGTGGCGCGCGAGAAGGAGCTCGCGCTCGCCCGCGCGCGGCGCCTCGAGCAGGCGGGCAGCGAGCTCGGTGGCGGCCTGCGCGAGCCGCTCTCGATCCTTGCCGACAAGCCTCTCGCCGCAGTGTCGATCGAGGTCGAGTGCGAGACGATCCCGCTCGGAGTTGGACTCACGCCGCGCGACCCCGTCGCCGCGAGGAAGCTCGAGGTGCTCGTGCGCGCCGCGCTCCTCGTGCGGGCGAGCCTCGCTGCGGAACCGCGGGCGACGCCCGCGAAACGAGCTGCGTCGGAGAACCTCGACATCGTGGGCTACGTGGCGCGCACCTTCGCGAGCTCCGAGGCCGATCGTCGCTCCGCCCGTGAGATCCTCGCGGCGATCGAAGCGGAGGCCTCGTTCCAAGGCGCGCTCGAGGGTGCGCGGTCCGTCCGCACCGATGTCTGGGTCGCGCTGACCACGATGGACGGCTCACTCGGCGAAGGACGGGTGCCGGTCGTCGTCGAGCACGACGCGGGGTGCTGGGCAATCTCGGTCGCGCTCGGAGGCGAGCTCGCGGAGAGCCGCGCCCGTGAGCTCGGCCTCGCCGCGTCCGCCCTGGCGCGCGACCTCGGAACCAAGGTTCGCGCGCGCCTCTTCGTCGCGTCCTGACTTTCGAGCACGCGTCGTTCCGCCGCGCGGGACTACTCGCGCGTCGAGAAGAGACTCGCTCCGATGGTGTCGGTTCTCGGCTCAGCGGGCCCGCGCGGTCTTTCGCCACGCGGCCGCGAGCAAGAGAGCCAACGCCACCAGCGCCGAGGACCGGTCTCGACCGGAAGGCACGCCCGCGCGACATGCGCAGGTCGTGCCCCGCAGTGTGGATGCCTCGGCATCGCCCGCAGCG
Source organism: Deltaproteobacteria bacterium (assembly GCA_046342295.1). Lineage (GTDB taxonomy): Bacteria > Myxococcota_A > Polyangia > Polyangiales > Sandaracinaceae > JAFLCL01. The sequence continues at coordinate 11,139 of JBKDQC010000651.1, forward strand.
AGGAGCCCGGCGTCACGCGCGATCACCGAGCCAGCGTCGTGGGCGTCCGCGTCATCCATCGCGCTCGTACCGCCGTCCGTCGCGCTCGCGCCGGCGTCGGTCACGCTCGCGCCGGCGTCGGTCGCACCCGTACCGGCGTCGGCGACCTCGCCACAGCGGCCGTCACCTGCGCTCAGGGTCGCACGGAACGCTCGCCAGCCCCGCACCGCGCGCAGGTCCCGCGCGATGTCGCTCGCGAGGGTGACGGTGACAAGCACTTGCCTGTTGTCGCCAACGGACTCGGGATGCCCCTCGCCGAGGCAGTGGGTGAAGGATCGCCCCTCCGCGGGCACGTCGCGCATTTCTCGGTGAAGCACGCCGTCGACGTAGATCGCGATCCTCGACACGGTGCGCTCGGCGGGTGCGTCGATGGAGACCTCGAGCGGGGTCCCGAGCGCGATCGCCTCCGCGGTCGGCCCCATGACGGGCGCCCCGTCGACGGCGAGCGACACGGCGGGCCGCTCCGCATACGGCGCAGTCATCGGATCCCCGAGCACCAGGTTGTGCCAGTACACGTAGGGCATGCGCGCGAAGTAGGCCTCCGCGAGCGTCGCGCCCGAGGCGTAGTCCACGAAGAGCCCTCGCGACGGGAAGCAATTGTTGAGGGGCTCGTCCGTCGTGCCGTGCACTCCCGCGACGCCCATGGCGACCCAGCGCGCGATCGACACCTGGCTCTCGCCGCTCGCCCTGAAATTCTCGGGGACCGCGCCGAAGCTCGTGAGGTTGTCGACGATCGCGCCGGGCGCGTAGGTGTTGCCCTCGATCGTGCGTCCGAGCGAGGCCGTTCCGACGGCGAGCCCCGCAAGCGCGAGGCCCGTCTGGTCCGACGCGAAAGGCACGCGTCGCGCCGTGGCACCGACCCGCCCGAGCGCGGTGAGGACGGCAGGGAATTCCACGTCGAGCGCGCCCCGCGCGGGGTCGGCGCCATCCATGAGCACGAACTCTCCCGCGCCCATGCCGAGCCCCTCCGACGCGATGGCGGAGCTCACGAGGCGCATCGCGTCCTCGTCGCTCCGGCCGTGGAGCATCGTGACGAGCATCGGCCGGTGCACGACGCCCGCCACGGTCCGCGTCCAGCCAGCTTCGAACGCGCCCCCGCGGTATCCGTTGGGCCACGCCGCCGCGAGGCACGGCGTGCCACCGCAGCTCACGACGCGGCCCGGGTCGCGGCCGAGGACCGGTGTGCCGTCCTCGAGCGTCGTGTTCCAGAGTCCGAGGGCGGCCGCCAGGGAGACGCGACGGGTCCCGCCGATCGACACCCGCAAGGGCACGCCACGGGCGATCACGATCGACTCGATCCGATCGAGCACGCCCGCCGCAACGAGGCAGTCCTCGAGCGGCTCGCGCACGGTCGCGAGGAAATCCGGGAGGGCGATGTCCTCCGAGGTCGCCATGGAGAGCGCGCATATCTGACGCGCCGGGACGTCTCGCGCCGCGGCGTAGGCCTCCGCGAGGGCGACGGAGCCTGGCACATCCGCGTTGGCGAGCACCGCGACCGAGTCGGGTCCAGGCGTCGCGTACGCCGTGAGGGCCCCACCGAGCATGACCGTCGAGCCCACGAGGATTGCCGCGAGGCAAGCGTCGCGTCGTGAGGAGGTACGCGTCATCCAGGGACTGTATCGAAGCCGACCGCGACGCGAAACCGGCGCGCGGGTACCATCGAGGGCGATGGACGACTTGCTCCTTCTCATCCTCTGCTCGCCCTCGGGAGCGGGCAAATCGACGCTCACGCGCTTTCTCCTCGAGAAGCTCCCCGAGCTCACATTTTCCGTCTCGCACACGACGCGCAGGCCGCGCCCCAACGAGGTCGACGGCGTGCATTACCACTTCGTCGAACGCGAGGTCTTCGCCCGCATGGTCGACGCCGGCGCATTCGCGGAGTGGGCGCACGTTCACGGCAACCTCTACGGGACGAGCACCACGGAGCTCGAGCGTGCGCGCCGGGAGGGCAAGCGCGTGCTCGTGTTCGACATCGACTACCAGGGCGCGCGACAGATCAAGGCCAAGCTCCCGGAGGCAGTCGGCGTCTTCATCCTTCCGCCCTCGATGCCGGAGCTCCGCCGCCGCCTCGAATCCCGCGGGACGGACGCCCCCGACGTGATCGAGCGCCGGTACGCCAAGGCGCTCGAGGAGATCGAGCACTACGGGTTCTTCGACTACCTCGTCGTCAACGACGATCTCTCCCGGGCCCAGCAGGCGCTGCTCGGCATCACGCTCGCGGAGCGACACCGGCGAACGCGCCTCGCGCCCGTCGCGGAGGTGCTGATCCGGCAAGCGCGCCACGAGCTCGGCGGTGGAGCCCGAGCTTCAGGAACGTGAGACATGAAGGGATCGGAGGACGGGGAAGAGCATCCCGATCTCGTACGGCTCGGGCTACGTCGACCGACGCTCGGAGCGCGTGTGCGCGCACGCGTCGCGAGCGACCCGATGACACTCGGGCAGCTCGCGGAGCAGATCGTTCGTGACCCGCGTCAGGCCCGGATCGCCTGCGAGTGCGAGGACGTGCTCGTCGCCGAGATCCGCCTGGAGATCGACGCCGGCGTCCGCTCCCTCGCGGAGATCGCCCTCCGCACCGGCCTCGGCACGGGCGTCTGCGGCGGCGCAAGGTGCCTCGACGCCGTCGCGCTCGAGGTCGCGGCGCGGAGCGGTCGCCGAGGGTGCGAACTGCGCGACGAGGCCGCAACCCTCCTCCTCGCGCGATCCTCGACCGGCCCCGACCGTGGGCTCGCACGCATCTCGCTCGCGTACGCGAGGCTCGGCGACGACGTCTCGATCGACGCGGAGGACGACGGCGATCCGGAGGTGATCGTGAACGGCCGCGGACGGCGACGATGAACCAGCGCGCGGACGCGACCGTCGCCATCGTCGGCGCAGGCGTCGCGGCGCTCGCCGCGGCGCTCGCAGTTCGTCACGCGGGCGCGACTCCGCGCGTGATCGGAGGACCACGCGGCCTCTCGCATCTCGCGAGCGGCGTGTGGGACCAGGGGGGCGATGCCAGCGCGCCACCCGCGCTGCGCCCGCGCTGGTCGGACGCACGCAAGATCGCGCAGCGCGCGGTGCTTGGCGCGCTCGGCGGCTACCGCGCGGTCCCTTTCCGCGACGAGGACAGGCCGCTCGTCGCGACGCAGGAGGGGACCACGAGGCGCGTGCTCAGCGCCGAGCGCTGCGTGCTCGACCTCGCTCATGCACCGCGCGCGCGGACGGCTGTGGTCGGTCTCGCGGCGTTGCCGCTCCCGAGCGCCACCAGCCTCGCGCGCGCGCTCGACGAGGACGCCGGGCGGCGCGGGGACCTGCGTCGGTTCTTCGCGGTGGAGGCCGAGCACGCGCGGCGAGCACACGACCTGCTGCTCGGCCCGAGCGAGCTCGCGCCCGCGAACGAGCCCGCCGCCGCGAGGCATCGGTTGGTCGAAGTCCTCCGGCGCGCCGTCGGGGAGCTCCCGTGCGACGCGATCCTCCTGCCACCCATCCTCGGAGCGAGCGGTGAGTCCGTGGTCGCTCATCTCGAGCGCGCGCTCGGCAAGCCCGTCGGGGAGGTCGTAGCGGCGCGCTCGATCCAGAGCGAGAGGCTGACGCGCAAGCTCGAGCAAGCCCTCGATGCGATCGACCCCGCGCGAGTTCGCGCCGACGCGACGAGCCTCGCGCTCAGTGAATCCCGTGTCGGCGTGGAAGTAGGCCCCCACCACGTGACCGCGGGCGCCGTCGTGCTCTGTACGGGTCGCGAGCTCGCTGGAGGCCTCCGCGGAGGGCACCTCGCGCTCCTGCCTGCCGAGGCGCCCCGCGGCGCGTCGGTGGACGCCCGGTCGCGCATCACGAGCCATGGCGCCGTCGTGAGCGATCGGGTGCTCGGCGCCGGCTCCCTGCTCGAGGGGCTCGACCCCGCCGAGGGGATCGGTCTCGGCGCGATCGCCGCGAGCGGCTGGATCGCCGGCGCCGAAGCGGCGCGGCTCGCGCGTTGACCACGCCGGGCGGCCGACCCGACGCCGGGATCGGGTGCATGGTGTGGGATACAGTCGCGCGCGTGCACGCCACATCGAGCTCGCTCGCCTCCATGATCGGCCTCGCGATCGCGCTCGCGGCCGGGCTGCCGGATGCGAGAGCCGACGCTCAGAGTCCGCCCGGCGGAGCGCTGCCGACGAGCCCGATCCCCGCCGGCGAGACGCGCGACGCCCAGGCGCGCTTCGGTGCGCTGCGCGCCAGCCCGAGCGCCGACGTCGAGATCGTGGAGGAGTCGGTCTCCCTGCGTTGCGTCGAGGAGGGCGAGCTCGCCGCATGCGAGCTCGAGGCGCGCTGGATCCTGCGTGCCTCACGCGAACAGCGCGTACAGCTCTACGCCTCCGTGGTCGGTGCCGACGATGGCCGCCTCCGCGCCGCGGGAGCGAGCACCGACGCGCCCTCGGTCGTGCCGCTCGCAGTCACGCTCGTGGCGAACGTTCCGCAGGACGTCGTGCTGACCGCCCGCGCGCGGCTGCGTCCAGCGAGCTCGAGCTCCGACGCTCTCGACGCGCGACACCTCGTCCTCGGGACCCCGCGAGAAGGCCCTCGCGCGAACCTCCTCTTCACGCGGGCTGTCGCGCACACCTTCGCCTCGACCCCCGAAGCGCTCGGCGTCGAGGTCTCCTTCACGGGCGTTCGACCCTTCACCGCGCGCGCCCTCGACCTCGCGCTCGACGCCGGCAGGGTGACGCTCGACGGCGCGCAGCTCGGTGGACGCGCGAACGTTCCGCTCCGCGTTCAGCGCGAGGGAGGCTTCGCCCTGCGGCACGGTGGTCCGTTCGTCGGCCTCGGCGGCACCATCGATCGGGGCTTCCGTGGCCGCCTCGGCTACGAGCTCGGCCTCGGCGAGCTCGTCGTCGTGAGCGTCGCCATCGACTCGGATTTCAGCGACTCGGTCGCGGTCGCTGCGCTCGTCGAGCTGGCGACGCCGAGCTTCGTGATCCCACCGTCCCTCGCGGCCGGCGTCGGCTTCGTACAGCGCTTCCGGCTCGGAGCGCTCCCGTCCGGCTCGCCCGCGGCATCGTCGGGCTTGCGGCTCGAAGCGAGCGCCGTGCTCGCAGTGCTGGGCGTCGTGGCCTCGTTCGACTACTTCCCCGACGACGGCGGCTTCACCGTCTCGCTGCTCGGACGCGTCTCGATCTGACGAGCCCAGGCTCCGCAGCTTTGTTGATTTTTCCGGAGCTTCACCGCTATCTGGAGCTCGCCATGGCATCGCTGGCTCACGCCGCGCTCACGATGCGCAAGACCGTGCGGACCTCGTTCGGTCTGCTCGTGGCGGCGTCGTTCGCGCTCGTGCCTCTGCTCGGGTTGTTTCGAGCACCGGCGAGCCAGCTCGGCCTCGAGCACGCCGTGGTGTCGCTCGCCTGGGCTGGATGGCTCGTCTGGCGGGGCGCGCATCGGCTACGTCGCGACGAGGCGTCGCTCTCGGGACCGACGCAAAGAGAGCGGCTCCTCCTCGAGGGCGAGCTCGGAGTGCTGCTCCTGACGGGTGTGCACGCATGCGTGCAGTCGACGGGTGGCCTCGATGGGCCCCTCTACGCGATGGTCTACGTGCTCGTGGCCTTCATCGCTGCCTTCGCGCAGGCACCGGTGGGCGCGGTCTTGGTGCTTTGCGCCGTCGCGTACGAGGCCTTGGTGTGGGCGCTCGCGGACCGCGCGGTCGCGCCCGAGCAACTCGCGCTGCACGCGGTATTCATCGCGTTCTTCGGGGTCCTCAACCTCGTCTTCACTCGCGTCGAGATCGCGCGCGTCCGTGAGCGCTCGCGCAAGGAGCGGGACGAAGAGCGCGCCCGCGTCGAGGCTGACGTCCGGCTCTTCCGCCTCGTCGGCGCTCCGAGCGCAGAGAGCAGCGACGGCTCCGGCGACAAGGTGGTCCGCTCTTCGGTCGACGAAGTGCGCGACTCGCTGTTCCACGTGCTCGACCTCCTCAAGAAGACGCTCGAGCTGAACACCTGCATCCTGCTCTTCACGGGCGAGGACAAGCGCCTCCGCATCATCGAGATGGCGACCGACAGCGACGATGTCGAGGAGGGGCCGTTCGAGGTCGGCGCGGGAGCCGTCGGTGCCGTGGCCACGCGCGGCGTCGTCATGAGCCTCGAGAACCTCAAGCCGGGCTACCGCGGGCTTTGCTACTACCGTGAGGGCTTGTCGAAGGCGCGATCCTTCGTGGGTGTCCCGGTCGTGGAGAACGACCAGCTCCGCGGCGCGCTCTGTGCGGATCGACTCGATGGTCGCCCGTTCACGTCGCGGGAGGAAGAGATCCTCAAGGGCGCCGTGGGACAGGTGCTGCGAGGCATCCAGAACGAGCGTGTGTTCGTGCAGCTCGAGCGCAGCAAGCGTGAACAAGCCCAGCTCTTCAAGGCCTCCCGGGAGCTCGGCGCCGCGCTCACCGAGGACGAGGTGCTCGAGGCGGGCTTGTCGGCGGCGACGGGGTTGGCCCGTTTCGACTTCGCCGCCATCACCTACTTCGACGCCGAGCGCCGACAGCACACCGTGCGCCTCGCGCGCGGGCTGGGCGCAGACGCTGTCCAGGGGACCTGCTTCAAGGACAACCACTCGCTCACCGCGATGGTGGTGAAGAACAAGCACTACCTCCCCTACAAGGGCGAGCTCGACCCCAAGCAAGTCCTCTACACGCCCCGGGCGAGCCTTCCGCCCATGCGGTCGGCGCTGGTCCTACCCTTGATCGTCCGAGAAGGGGCGATCGGGACGCTCACCGTCGCCGCGGAGCGTCCCCACGCCTTCGCGGACGGCGTGCGCTCTGCGCTCCAGGTGCTCGGAAACCAGCTCGCGATCGCGCTGTCCAACGCGAGGGCCGTCAAGCGCCTCGAAGAGATGGCGACCACGGACGGCTTGACCGGCTGCCTCAACAAGCGCGCGTTCCTCGAGGAGCTCGAGTCCAAGATCCGCTCGGCCCAGCGCTTCGAGAAGAAACTGTCGCTGATCGTGACGGACATCGACCACTTCAAGAACGTCAACGACACCTACGGTCACGCGACCGGCGACGTCGTCATCAAGGAGCTCGGCGCGATCCTCATGCGCGTCAAGCGCGAGACAGACCGGGTGGCGCGCTTCGGGGGCGAGGAATTCTGTGTCCTCTGCGAAGAGACCGACACGGAGGGCGCGCTGCAGCTTGCCGAGCGGGTGCGCGAAGAGCTCGGACGCACCGTGTTCCAGACGGAGCTCGGCAAACTGAAGGTCTGCGCTTCGCTCGGAGTCGCCACGTTTCCAGGTGACGCGGGGAGCTCGGCAGGTCTCTTCGAGATCACGGACAAGGCCCTCTACGCCGCCAAGCACGGCGGCCGGAACCGCGTCTGCACAGCCGCCGACGTGTGAGCTCAGGCGTCGCTCGCTCGCTTGTCGGCGCGCGGCGCGCCCCAAAGGGCGAGCATCGCAGGCAGGAGAAGGGTCTGGGACACGGTCGCGCCAGCGATGGCGACGAGCGAAAGCTCTCCGAACAGTCGCACCGGCTCGAAGCGCGAAGTCAGGAGCACGACGTAGCCGACGAGCAGCGTGACGGACGACAACAGCACTGCCCGTCCGCTGCCGAGCACGGTGCGACGCAGGATCTCTTGTCTGTCTCCGCCGGCAACGAGCTCCTCTCGGAAGCGCGAGACGACGTGCGTCGAGCCGTCGACCGCCAGCCCGACCGTCACGGTGAACACGATGACCGTGGACGCATGAAGCGGAATCCCGCGCAGGGTCATGTACGCGAGGGTGACGAGGAGGGGGAGGGCGTTGGGTGGGATCGCGAGCAGTCCCAGACGAACGCTTCGGAAGAGGAGCGCCATCACGATGAAGATCGTCACCACGGCGGCGGACAAGCCGCCGAGCGAGCGCGTGATGCGTTCGAGACCTCGCGACGCAGCGTAGGCCTCCCCACCGACGCGCAACTCCACCGCGACTCCGTGTTCCGAAGCTTCTCGCGCGGCGGCGGCACGAAGCACCTCGATCAACGCGAGCGTGCGCGACGCGCCGCTGTCCCGCACGCGAATCTCGATCCGGGCAGCCGAGGCGTCTTGTCGCACGAGCCGTCCAAGACCCACCGGATCTTCCTCTTGCAGCAGTCCCACGAGCGCGGCCGCGCCCTCGTCGGTCCGGAAAGGCGACGTTCGCGCCTCGGGATTGGCTGCGAGGAGCGCCAACGCCTCGTGCGCGACGTCCGACACCGAGCTCGCGCGCAAGACATCGTCGTGGTGCCTCGCCTCCGTCGCGATGGCCTCGAGTAGCCCGAGCCCGCGCACCGTTTGGAAGGTCCCCGGCTCGGCGAAGAGACCAAGCTCGATCGTTCGAAATCCATCGAGCTCGGCCTCGAGGGTGGCGCACGTCTCCGCGATGGTCGTACCGCGCGCGAATTGATCGAGGAGCCGGGTCTCGACCTCGACGCCCCGCGCCATCCACGAAGCTCCGGCTCCGAGCGCGAGGCCGAGCGCGATGGTGAGAAGAGGCCTCGCCGCGACCCGATCCGCGAGCTCCACGAGCGTTCGGTCGAGCGCATCCGGGCCGCGCTCGGCACTCCGCTTCACCCGGAAGAAGGGCAGCGCCGCCGGAACGAACGAGACGGTGACGACATAGCCGAGCATCGACGCGCTCGCTGCGATCGCGCCGAAGGTCTGGAGCGCGGAGGATTCCGCGAACATCAGCGCAGCGAAGCCCACGGCGGTGGTGAAGGTCGTGACGAAGCAGGGCAGCCACATCGTGCGAACGACCTCGACGGCGGCATCGACCGCCGAGCGCCCGGAGCGCAGTTCCTCTTGATGTCGGAGCACCATGTGCATGGCCTCGGCCAGACCGATCGTGAGCAACAGCGGAGGCAGCATGTTCGTGAGGAGGTTCAGGGCGGCGCCGCTCGCCGCCATCAAGCCCATGGTCAGCGCCAGCGCGATCCCCACCGCCCCGAGCGGCAAGAGGACACCGGCGCGCGATCGCATGCCCGCGATCAGGACGAGCAGCGTCCCGAGCGCAGCCAGCGCCACGAGCTGCACCTGATCTTCTCGGAGTGCGCGGTTCATCTCCTCGCGCATCGCAGGCAGTCCAGTGACCGACGCCTCCATGCCGCGAAGCGAGGCGCTCGCCACGCGGGCTCGGATCTGTCGGACGATCTCCTCGCTCCTGCGCGGCTCGTCGGTGTCGAGGAGCGCGACGACGACTGTGACTCGCTCGTCTTCGGACACGAGCCGTCGCCGCACGAGCGGCAGGGAGTGCACCGCGCGGCGCACCTCGGCGCACTGCGTGGCGGTCAGGGCTCCGTCGCCGCCAATGGGGCGGAGCGAAATGGGCTCCCCGAGTGACAAGAGCCCGGCGGGGAACCACTCAGGCTCCGCAGCCACGATGGTGGCGATCCTGTCCGCGCCCGCTCCGTTCTCCTCGAGCCCGTCGAGCGTGGCGACATCATCCGCCATCGCACAGGGAAGCCTCGAAGTCGTGAGCCCTTCGACGCGAGAGACCCCCGGGACGGTGGCAAGCTCGCTGGCAAGCGCGTGGATCGCCATCAGCGAGGCGTCGCTCGTCACCGGTTCGGCGCTGCCTCGCGCGTCGAGCACGACCACAGCCGCCGCGGGCGACGGTCCGAAGGCCTCTTCGAGCCGCGCCCTCTCCTCGGCGACGCCTGCATCGACGGCCACCAGCTCCTCGGGGTCGAACTCGACCGGAAGCTCGCGCGCTGTCCAGGAGGCCGCTGCCGCCGCGCAGACGAGCACCGCCACCACAGCGAGCCGATACCGAACCAAGAGGCGGGCTGCGTGCTCTGTCATGGCCAGTCTTCCCATCCTCCGGCGGCATCCTCCGACTCGTTGGCCTCGGTGGAAAGGTCGCCCGGATCCGCGGCGCCTTCGTCCCCCGGCCAGGGGGTCGACGGGAAACCCGAAAAGCCTTCGATGGGGAGCTGGGCAGAACTGCCGAGGAGCGTCTCGGGACCGACCCGCGCGCCGTCGCGCGAGAACGCGAAGGAGGTGATCTCCTCCCTGGCCTGCGCAGCAGCCGCCGCATCGATTCGGCCGCGGCGCGCAAGCAACTCGATGAAGCCCGCGGTCCGGCGCCGAAAGCTCATCGGTACCTGGCCCGACTCGAAATGTTCATGGAAGTGCGGCGGGTTCGGGAGGACCATCGCCAGATACGCGGACTCGGCGGCCGAGAGCTCCGAGGGTAGACGACCGAAGTAGTGCGCGGCCGCGTTGCGGATCCCGTACACGGAGGGACCGTACTCGATGACGTTCAGGTAGAGCTCGAGGATCTGAGCCTTCGTGAGAGCCGTCTCGACCCACCAGGTCAGGAGCACTTCCTGGACCTTCCTCGCGAGCGTCTTCTCTCGACGAAGAAACACATTCTTCACGAGCTGCATCGTGAGCGTAGAAGCTCCGAGTACGTATCGACGCTCGCGGAGGTTGCGGACGAGCGCATCTCGGATCGCCCACGGCGCAAAACCTGCGTGCGAGAAGAAGCCCGCATCTTCGTGCGCCAGCACCGCGTGCAGAAGGAAAGGTGAGATGTCCAAGAGGGGCGTCCACGCGACCGTCCCGGGCCCGGTCTCCATCTCGAACATCGTTCCATCGGGCTCCAGCACCTCGTGCCGAAACGCGGTCCGGAACCGCACGACGTCGGCCATGACAGGCACGTTCACGAAGCGACATCGGTCGTCGATCGAGAAGTTCAGGACCGTGTCTTCGAGCCGTTCAGAGTCGATGTGCGCCACGACGTTCGCAGAGAGGCGCCCATCCAGGCGCAGTTGCCGCAACTCCTGCAGCAGATCCGCCGGAATGGCTTGAACGGCGTCGCTGCAGGCCGTGCTGGGCAACGCGGCCCGCAGGTCCACCGCAAACCGATCGCCGTCGAGCAAGATGCGACCGGCAGCCGTTGCGTGAGCGGCCCCGAGACGGATCGTTCCGCGCTCGAGCTCGACCAGGTGCTCCGCGCGGCGCCATCGTCCCGCGCCCTCGACCTCGAAGGAGACGTTCCGGATGGGGACACTCGCCAGGCGAGGGCTGTCGAGAGCCAAGTTCGTCACTGAAAGGCGGCCCTCGGCGGCCAGGGATTCGCCCTCCTCGGTTCGGACACGCAGCTCCGACGAGATCAGCGTCCGGGATGGCTCGTGAAGCGGGAGCGGCGGCAAAAACGGAACGAGCGCACTGAGTGGGACGTCCCGCAGGACGATGGGCCCCTCGAGCGTGCCGGCGCCGGGGTCCAGCTCGACGTCCCAGGAGAGCTCCCCCGAGCCGCGCGGCTGTCCTCGACCGCGACTGTGAAACATGGAGCCGACGCCACGTGTCAGGTCCGCATCAACAGCACCGAGAGCTGTCCCCTGTTCGTCGAGCACAGAGCCCCGCACCACACGTAGCGACCCACCCTCGGCGAGTCTCATCCACGATGGAGCCTCGACTTCGGCGTCATCCTCCACCGATCCTTGTGCAGGGGAGGTCGTGCGCCACCGGCGGAGCGCCTGCTCGAGCGATGGGCCGTCGTGCACCGTGATCGCCGAATCCTCTGCGACAACCTCCCGAACGCGTCGAGCTGGGCGCTCGACGATGACGCGGACGACGCCCGACCGCACCGCTGGGCTCAATGCTGAGGCCGTGGTGAGCTCACGCGCGGCCAGTCGGACTTCCTCGGAGTCGAGCTCGACAGCGAGCACGGCGGAGACCAAGTCCTGTCCCTCGCCATCGACCAGTTCGACGGCGAGCTCTGTGACCTCGACCCTGAGCCCTTCCGGCCGCGGCTCGGAACCCGCGCCCGAGGTGGAAGGCTGCGGAAGATGCGGCAGCCCGGAGAGCCGAGCCATGCCCCCATCGATCTGAACCCGGGCAGGGTTCAACGAACCATCGAGCGAGACCGAGACGCGATTCAGTCGAATCAGGCCAGCCGAGCACTCCAGCCGGACACCCTCGAGCACCAGCGTGCCATCATAGCCAACGCCGTCGACGGCCACTCCGCAGCCGGTCCGTGACTCGATCAAGTCGCCAGCCCGCCGGCGTAGCAGCCCGGGCGCGGACGCACAGGCAACGAGCAGGAGCGCGACGAGCACGGCAAGCCAGCGACCACGCGTCATGGCGGATGAACGGAAAATAGAAAACCCCGCTTCCCAAGAAGGGAAGCGGGGCGAAGATAGACCCGGCGGCGTCCTACTCTCCCACTCACTCACGCGAGCAGTACCATCGGCTCTGGAGGGCTTGACTTCCGAGTTCGGGATGGGATCGGGTATGGCCCCTCCGACGTTGCCACCGGAAGATGCAGAAGTGTGTCACTCGACCAATGAGGTCGAGAGCGGCGACGACAGGGGTCGCTCTTACTCCCAACCTTGAGCTCGAACCGAACACGGTCGACCCGAAGGTCCCGCGAACATCGACGTTTGCCTTAGAGATAGGTCAAGCCTCACGGACTATTAGTACGGGTCAGCTCCGCGCGTCACCGCGCTTCCACCTCCCGCCTATTACCTCGTGGTCTACGAGGGTCCTTCAGGGGCCTTGAGGCCCGGGATACCTGGTCTTGAGGCCGGCTTCCCGCTTAGATGCTTTCAGCGGTTATCCGTTCCGCACACAGCTACCCGGCTATGCCACTGGCGTGACAACCGGAGCACTGGAGGTGCGTCCGTTCAGGTCCTCTCGTACTATGAACAGCTCCTCTCAAGTATCCTGCGCCCACGGCAGATAGGGACCGAACTGTCTCACGACGTTCTAAACCCAGCTCGCGTACCGCTTTAATTGGCGAACAGCCAAACCCTTGGGACCTGCTCCAGCCCCAGGATGCGATGAGCCGACATCGAGGTGCCAAACCGCGCCGCCGATATGAACTCTCAGGCGCGATCAGCCTGTTATCCCCAGAGTACCTTTTGTCCGATTAGCGATGGCCCTTCCATGTGGAACCACCGGATCACTATGACCTGCTTTCGCACCTGCTCGAGGTGTCCCTCTCACAGTTAAGCGCCCTTATGCCATTGCACTCTACGGCTGGTTTCCAATCAGCCTGAGGGCACCTTCGCGCGCCTCCGTTACTTTTTGGGAGGCGACCGCCCCAGTCAAACTGCCCACCAGACAGTGTCCCCGACCCCGCTCAGGGGCCTGGGTTAGAAGTCCAGAACAATCAGGGTGGTATTTCAACGTTGGCTCCATCGAGGCCGGAACCCCGACTTCAAAGCCTCCCACCTATCCTACGCAGATTGTCCCGAACCTCACTGTCAAGTTGCAGTGAAGGTTCATGGGGTCTTTCCGTCTTGCCGCGGGAAGAGGGTATCTTCACCCCCGATACAATTTCGCTGAGTCGCTGGCCGAGACAGTGGGGATGTCGTTACGCCATTCGTGCAGGTCGGAACTTACCCGACAAGGAATTTCGCTACCTTAGGACCGTTATAGTTACGGCCGCCGT
>JBKDQC010000652.1:0-11749 GCA_046342295.1 Deltaproteobacteria bacterium
GAGCACGTGGCACTCGGATGGATCGATGCGGGTGCCACGGGCTCGAATCGGCGGGAGGGAGGCTCTCGCCGATTCACTCGGCGAGAGGGAGGGTCTGCGGCCAGACCCTCCGGCAAGAAACGTCAGAGCATGAGTCAATCCGAGTGACTCATGCTCTGACACCACACCGCGCCTGGCGCCGCGCTTCCCTCGGTTCGAACCCGAAACGAGTGCGCCCCGGCGGAAACCCTGGGCAGGATGCGGTGTCGAGCGCTTCATGTCTTCACCCACCATCCCCTCGTCGCCTACCCGCGCGCTCCGGTCCGAGAGGCGTCTGCCCATCGCGGCTCTGCTCGCATGCGGGCTCCTCGCGCTCCTGGCTGCCGCGACGGCCGCGTCGCGTGTGCGCGCGCAGGCTCGCGGCATGGCCCCGAGCGGCGTCGAGCTCGCGCTCTCGGGGCCGAGCTGTGTGGTGCGCGGTCGGTCGATGCACTACCGCGGCGTCGCCTACCGAGTCCGCGGCCTCGCCACGCTCGAGCCCTACCCCGGGGCCGCGGTCCACGCGCGCTTCCGCTGGGGTGACGCGCAGCGCATCGACGGGCCCACGACCGATCTGCGCGCGGACGCGCGCGGGCGCTTCGAGCTCGACCTCACGGCGCCGAGCACGTGGGACTCGAGCCTCGAGCTCCACATCGAGATCGAGGATGGAGAGGACGCGCGCACGTTCGAGATGCCCATGTCCGATCGCTCGCCGTACGCTCTGCTCGCGCGCACGGATCGCGTGCTCTACGAGCCGAACGAGCCCGTGCACGTGTGGGCGCTCGTGCGCGATGCACGCTCCCAGCGTCCGCTCGCGGGCGAGCGCGTACGCCTCGGCGTGATGGACGGGCCGCTCCGCGGGAGCGTGTCGGAGGTGACGACCGCGGCCGACGGCGTCGCGAGCGCGACCTTCGAGCTTCCCGAGGACGCGATGGAGGGCAGGTTCACCGTGGAGGTGCAGGTCGGCGACGACGTCTCGTATCTCTATGCGTACGTCGGCACACGCACCTACTCGCGCCTCTTCGCACGCGTGACCACCGAGCCCGAGCTCGCCGCGCCGGGCGACTCGGTCGTGGCGCTGGTGGAGGCCACGACGCCGAGCGGCGCGCCCGTGCGCGACGCGCGCGTCACGCTCGAGATCGATCGACAGACGGAGATCACGGGCGTGACCGACGAGGCGGGCATCGCGCGGATCCCGTTCACCGCGCCGAGCTACATGCCCGGCGACACCTCGGCCATCGGCGTGAGCGCGACGGTGCACCACGCCGCGCACGGGGAGATCTTCGCCCACGCCACGCTGCGCCTCGCGGTGCCGACGGCGCTCAGCATGTTGGCGACGAGCCGCATCGGTGCGGGCCTCGTCCCCGAGGTGGACGACACGTTCTTCCTCCTGGTGACCGACGGCGCCGGTCAGCCGCCGAGCGGCAGCGTCGAGATCGAGGTCGTGGGGCCGTCGGTGCGCGGCGGGCGCGTTACCGTGCGCACGGACGCCGCGGGCATCGCGGAGGTGCCGGCGCGCTTGCCTGCGGGCACGTGGGCGCCGGACGGCGAGGACGGCGCGCGGACCACGAGCGTGCTCGCGACGATCCACGGCCCGCTCGAGCGCACGGCGCGTCTCTCGATCGCGGTGCAGCCCGAGGCGCTCGTCCTGCCGATCGTGCAGCGCCCGATCGTGCAGCCGGGCAGCCGCGTGGAGGTGCGGATCGAGCGGCGCCCCGCGGTGCAGCGCGCGGAGCTCGTGGCCGAGCTCCTCGATGGAAGCGAGATCGTCGCGGTGCGCCGGCTCGGCGCGGGCGAGTCGCGCGCCTCGTTCGACGTGCCGGTCGATCGCATCGGCTTGCTCGCGGTGCGCGTGCGGCCGCTCGACGGCGACGACCGTGCCGAGGGCCTCGGCACGATCGACACCTTCCTCGCGCTGCCGCCGCAGCTCGCCTTCCCGACGCTGAGCGCCGATCGGCCGCGCTACCTCGTGGGCGAGACCGCGCGCCTCGACGTCGCGACGAGCCCTGCGCCCTCGGGCGTGCGCACGTTCGCGGCGGTCATGGTGCGCGACCTCGCGGCGCACGACGGCGAGGTGCCGTTCCGCTCGTTCTTTCTAGAGCGCGCGTTCGAGGAGGCCGGGCTCGCGCCCTCGCCGACGGGCCTGTCTGTGGTGCGCGTGGCGCTCGCGGCGCGATCGGTCGCGGACGAGGCTGGTGGCGACGTGCCCTCGCTGCTCGATCCGCTCGGCCTCGCGCGCGACGAGTCCTACGACGGATCCCTCGGCGCCGACGTGCTGCGAGACCCCTTCCCGTGGGCGCGCGAGCTCGAGCGCCGCGGTGTCGCGGACGTGATGCGCACGGTGGAGGAGCTGCTCGTCGAGGCGCTCGAGAACGACGCGCTCGACGAGGTGACGACGGGCACCGGCGCGCAGCGACGCTTCGAGGACGATCTCCTCGCCGATCTGGGCGGCGCGACGCTCGGTGGCGGCGCGCTCACGATCGCGCATCTCGAGGCGGCCGATCCGAGCTTCCGCTACGAGACGGTCGCGCGTCGCGTGGCCCGCACGCGCTGGGTCCATCTGAGCGCGCGGCTTGCGGCGTACCTCGACCCCGGAGACGACGCGCCGGTCTCGGCCCGGATGGCCGCGCGCGAGCCGCCCGAGCGCTGGCTGCCGCGCATGGTCGAGCGCGGCTTCGTGACCGCGACCGATCTGAAGGATCCGTGGGGCAATCCCTTCGTGCTCGCGCGCGTCGCGCGGTCGACGTTCGCCCTCTCGACGCACGCGGTCGGTCTCGAGCTCGTGAGCCCCGGGCCCGACGGTCGGCCCGGCACGGCCGACGACGTGCGCGATCCGTTCGCGCGCGTGGTCCCCGCGGGCACGCCCTACGCGGTGGCGTCCGGCGAGGACGAGCTCCTGCGCCGCTTGTCGCTGGTCTCGCCCTACGAGATCACGTTGCAGGCGCTGGGGGAGGCCTACGCGCGCATCAACGCCGAGATGACCGAAGAGCTCATCGGCGACGCGGTGCATGCAGGGGTCAGCGAAGGAACCCTCGGCCTCGGCCAGGTCGGTGCCGTGGGCCACGGCTCGGGCGGCGGCGGCTACGGCTCAGGAGGCATGAGCTTCCGCAGCCGCGCCGCGGGTATAGCCCAAATGCGGAGCGGAGAGGCGGCCAGCGCTGCGTTTCGTGGCCTCGCGATGGTCCTGCGAGAGCGCTTCCCGGCGACGCTGCTCTTTCGTCCCTCCGTCGAGCTCGACCCGGGTGGGCACGCGAGCGTCGAGGTGCGTCTGGCCGACGCGGTGACGAGCTACGTCGTCGAGGCGATCGTGTGGCGCACCGACGGCTGGATCTGGTCGGCCGAAACGAGCATCGAGGCCGATCGCGAGGTCGTCGTCGAGGCGCCGGTCCCCGAGGTGGCGCGCACGGAAGACGCGATCGCGCTCCCGGTGCGCGTCGGCAACCGTGGGCGCAACGCACGCACGCTCGTGGTGTCGGTGCTCGAGGCCGACGAGATCGGCCTGCCCGCGAGCGAGCCGCGCACCGTCACGGTCGGAGCCGGGGACGCGGTCGTCGAGACCTTCGTCCTTCATCCGACGCGCGCAGCACACGGGCACGTGCGCGTCGCGGTGGGCACGCCGGAGGGTGACGCGCTCGACGCGATCCGGCTTCCGGTCGAGGTCGTCCCACGCACGCGGCGGGTGCGCCGCACGGTGGAGATGCTCTCGCTCGGTCGCGGCGTCCTCACGCTCGAGGTGCCTGCGGACGCGACGATGCGCGGAGGCCGCGTCGAGGTGCGTGTGGGCGAGGGGCTCGTGGTACCCCCGGGCTCGCCCGAGCTCCAGCACTGGGCCCACGCGGCCGGTGATCCTGGGCCTCCGAGCGAGCCGCTCGGGGCGATCTCGGAGGCCGAGCTGGCGTGGCGCATCGGCACTCGCTCGATCGTCGACGACATCGATGACGAGCTCATGAGCGAGGCGATCGACCGGCTCTCGCGCGCGCTCGACCAGGCGGTGGGCGCGGGCACCGAGCCCGCCGCCCGCACCGTCGCGGCCTCGCGCTTGCTGATCGCCCTCTCACCCGCGATGCGTACCGAGGACGCCCTGACGCGACGGCCCTCGGGCCGGCGACTGGGGGAGCTGCTCACACGGGCGCGTGGCCTCGTCGCGGAGAACGCGACGCAGATCACGGACGACCCGGGAACGCTCGTCCTCGCGTCCGCTGCGCTCGCCTGGAGCGGTCGAGGCGACGGGTCCGAGGTGCTCGCGAACGAGCTCTCGCGGCGCGCCGAGCGCTCGATCGTCTCGCTGGGTGAGGACGTATTCGTCGCGAGCGGCGGCGACCCGATCGGGGCCTCCGCATGGCTGGCGCTCTCGGACGCGCGACTCGGCCGCCCCGAGCGCGCCCTCGCGCTGGTCTCGACGCTCTCGCGGTGGACGCAGGGTGGTCTCGCGATGACCGACGAGCAGCGTGCGTTCGCGCGCGTTGCCACCGCGGCCGTCAGCAGCCGCCGAGCCACCGAGCTCACCGCGACGCTCGATGGTGTCCGCCAGACGCATCCGACCGAGGACCTGGTGCCCCTCTCGCTCCCTTTGCTCTCGTCGCCGGGCGCGCACCGCCTCGAGCTCGCGCTCGACGCGCCGGTGCTGGTCTCGGCGCGCGCGGTCGTGACGTATGGCGCGCCGTGGCCGGCCGCTGCCGTGCGCGGGCCCTTCGCCGTCTCGCTCGAAGGCGAGGTCGGCGCGCTCGATGCGACGTCGGGGCTCGTCCTGTTCGTTCGCAACACGACACCTCGGACCGTGCCCATGCCGATCGTCGAGGTCGACCTCCCCACGGGCGCGGAGCTCACGTCGCAGGCGCGCGCGCGCATCGCCGAGCGCGCGGGGCGGGCTCCGGACCGGGCGGGCGACGTGCTCACGATCCCGATGACGCCGCTGCCGCCCGGAGCAGAGAGACGCATCCCCTTGCCGCTGCGCTGGAGTGTCGGCGGGACGCTCGTGGGGCTGGGTGTCGCAGCCTTCGGGGCCGATCGACCCGACCGCGCGACGATCCTGCCGCCGAGGCCCGTCACGATCGCCCCGCGCGAGGACGGAGGTGCGCGATGAAGACGACACGACCCGTGCTGATGGTCGCCGCGCTCGTCGCTGCGTTCGCATGGCCCGGTGTGATCGCTGCGCAGGTCGCCATGCATCGCGAGGTGCCGCGCGGGGACGTCACCGGTCTCGAGATGGGCATCGAGGGCTCGCTCGTGGCGACACCGGGCGCGCCCGTGCGATGGTGGATCACGCTCTACGAGGTGGTGCGGGGTCGCGACTTGCGTCCCGCGCCGGGCTGCTCGGTGCGCGCGATGGCCTCTCACGACCGCGTCGAGCCGATCGCGACGATCACGACGGACGCGAGCGGGCGCGCCGCGCTCGTGATGCCGATGAACGACGCGCTCGCGGAGAGCCCGCACCTGGTCCTCGATGCCGCCTGCCCACGCGGCGTGCGGCGCCTCTTCGACGTCGATCTCGAGCTCGACTCGCGCGAGCAGGTGGTGCTCGCTTTCGACCGGAGGAGCGTCGTTGTCGGCGGCTCCGCGCTCGCCATCGGGCGCGTGCTCGATCGCGCGACCGGGCGGGGCCTCGCGGGCGTCGACGTCGACATCCTACGGGGCGGCTCTGCGGGCCCGCCGCGTCGCGTGACGACCGACGGCTCGGGCATGTTCGCGACGAGGGTGATCGCGGGCGAGATCGGCGAGGGGGTGGGCGTCACGGCGCGGACGGTGCACGAGGACGGTGCGTCTTCGTTCGCGTCGCAGATCCTCGCCGTCGAGGCGCCGCGTCCCCCCGACGCGCTCTCGGTGCGTGTCATGACGGGGCCCGCGATCGCAGCGCCCGGTGCGCTCGTGGACGTGACCGTCGAGGTGCGCGACGCGGACGGCGCGCCGGTCGAAGGAGCGCTCGTGTCGGGACCGGCGCGCGACCCGCGGCCGGAGGGATCGACCGAACGCCTCCCCGAGATCCGGACGGACGCACGCGGGATGGCGCACCACCCTTGGCGCCTCGGCCGGGACCTCGAGGCGGGCGCGCTCGTCGAGACGTCCACCCCGGTGAACGTGACCTCCACGGCGTTCGGCAGCCGCGCGGCCATCGCCCGCGTACGCGTCGCTCGACGTCGGACCTTCGTCACCCTCGCCCTCGAGTGCGGCACGCTCGTGCCGGGCGCTCCGACGCGGCTCTTCGTTCGTGCGGTCGGCGCCGACGGCGCGCCGCTCGCGGGGCACACCGTCTCCCTCACGAGCGCGATGCTCGGCTCGGTCGATGGTGCGCCGCTCGGCAGCGAACCGACCGACGCGGGCGGCATGGCGGTCTTCGTCGTTCCGCTGGTCGGCGACGCGGTGGTCGACGACTGCGGCGGCACGACGGCGACGTCGGTCGAGCTCTCGATCGATGGCGAGACCACCTCGAGCTGCGTGCCCGTCGATCCCGACGCGCCGCTCGCGATCCACGCCTCGCCCCGGGTCGCGCCCGGCGGCGTGCTCCCGGTGTCGCTCGCGCGCACCAGCCGCTCGCGCGGCAGGCCCGTGATCGTCACCGCGCTGCGCCGTGATGCGCGCGGCTGGCAGCCCATCGCGCAGGAGCTCGCTCCGGCGAGCGCGGGCAGCGTCACGCTCACGCCCGGCGAGCTCGCGATCGGCGAGATCTGGGTCCGCGCGCGCGTCGTCATGCCCGACGGACAGGTGGTGCGCGGCGCGAGCACGCTCGTGAGCTTCTCGCGGGCGCCGGAGAGCTTTTCGGTCGAGGCTGATCGTTCGGGCGCGCGTGTGTACGGCGCCGACGCGACCGACTCGGTGCTCGTGCTCGCCGAGGGCGCGAGCCCGGGAGAAGGCGGAAACGAGACGGATCTCGTGTCGCTGCTCACGGGCGAGGTGGGCCGCGACGACACGACCGCGTTGCTGTCGGGCCTGGCGCTCGAGGCCGAACTGGCGCTCCGTGTGCCGGCTGATTTGGGTGCGAGCTCGATCCTCCGCGGAGGCGTCGCGGTCCCGCAGGCCATGCCCGAAGAGCCCGTCACGCTGGGCCTCCTGCGCGATCCGTGGCGCACGCGCGCGCGCTTCGTGCGCGGTCGTCTCGGTCGCCTCTTCCTCGCCGTCGAGGACATGGTCGAGCGCCGGATCCCCGATCGCATCGGCGAGGTCGCCTCGGCGGGCCCACGCGGCTGGTCGTGGAACCGCGAGATGCTCGCGCCCGCCATCACGGAGGCGGCGATCGACGATGAAGGGAGCGCCTCGCTCGATGGTCAGCCGATCGACATCGACGCGCTCGTCGCGCTCGATCCGAGCTTCACCTTCGACCACGTCGCGCGCCGCCTGACGCGCAAGCGGCTCTTCCGCGTCATCCGCGCGATCCGGCAGGTCACACACGAGCGAAGCCTCGATCTGGCGTGGGCGCGGCGCGGCGATCCGCGCACATGGATCGCGAGCCTCGTCGGGGTCCCGCTCTACGACGGCTCCGCGCTCGAGACCCACGACCTCTTCGATGCGTGGGGTCACGCCTTCGTGTTCCGGCCGACCACGCGTCGCTCGTTTCTTCCCGCGGTCGAGGGATGGGAGGTCGCGAGCCTCGGTCCCGATGGGCGCGACGGCACGGGCGACGACCTCTTCGACCCGTTCGCGCGCGTGGTCCCCCCGAATACGCTCTACGCGGACGCCGTGGGCGAAGACGCTCTCGTCGCGCGCCTCACCGGGGTTGCCCTCGGGCGCTCGTGGATCGCCGCGCTCGACGAGGGGCTCATGACCGACGACGGGTATGGCTCCACGTCGGCGTCGAGCTGGCCCTCCGACTACGAGACTCCTTCGAGCGACGGCCTCCTCCTCGCGGAGGCGTGGAGCGCTGCGCCGACGCGGCTGCCGGAGATTCCGCCGCTCGGGCGTCACGTGCCCATCACGGCGCAGCCCGGAGCGCACCTCGGCGAAGGGCGCGCGCTGCGCTGGAGCCTGCCCGCCGAGCGCCGCTCGTATGCGGCGATCGCGATCGCGGTGCCGCGCGAGGGGCGAGTCCGCCTCGCCTCGCGGATCTTCGAGGCGGGCGCGACGATCGCGTGGCGCGCGAGCCTGCCCGAGGTGATGCGCGTCGGCGATCGGATCTCCGTGCCTGTGGCTGCGAGCGAGCTCGAGGGCGGCGCTGCGCCCAGCCTCTCGCTCGTCCCTTCGAGCGCTGCGGGCGCGGATGAGGCCGTTCGCGCGATGCTCGCCTCGGTCACGAGCGATGCGGCGGGCACGACGTCGGGGCGGGTCGTCCTCGAGGCCGCGGCGCCGGGCGCGCTCGAGCTGGTGCTCACGGCGACGCCTGCGTCGGGAGAGCCGAGGAGCGTGCGTCACCGCGTACGTGTCCTGCCCGGTGGCGCGCTCGTCGCCACCCACACGAGCGCGTTGCTCGCGCCGGGCGCGGGGCTCTCGCTGCTTCGCGGCGCGGGCGATCCCGGACGTGTGCTCAGCACGACGCTCTCGGTGGCCACGCCGCGCGGGCTCGATCGCTTGCCGTTCTTCACGGCGCTCGAGAGCGGGCCCGACGACGATCCGGGCGCGGCGGTGCTCGCCTGGGCGCGCTCGCTCGAGGGCGAGCTCGATGCCGAGCTCGCGGCGCGGGCGGCGCGAGGCAGCGATCGGGGGGGCCTTGCGGGCGCGTGCGCGCTCGTCGCGCTCTCGAGCACGGAGGAGCACGACTCGGTGGTCCGTACGCTCCGCAGCACGCTCGGTCGTTCGAGCACGGATCTGCGCGAGCGTGCGGCCATGCTCGTCGCGCTCTCGGGGATCGCGTCGCCGGGGGTCGAGCCGTCGTCCGATCCGATCGTGACGCTCGTGGCCGGGCTCCGCGCCGACGGTTGGCGCGCGCTCGCCACCGAGCGCGCGAGCCCGTCGGTGATGGCCCGCGTGGCGGCGGGGCTCCTCCTCGCGGACCCCGAGGACGGTCCGGGCCGCGCGCTCTACCGCTCGGCGCTCGAGGCGGCGGGGCGAAACGACCTCGGCGAGCGCGTCGTGCCAGGCGATGCGGCGCGGGTCGGCGATGGCTGGATCGGCACGCTCGCGCTCGCGATCGCCGCGCGGCAGATCGGCGACGATCCCGTGGCCGACGAGCTCGCGCGGGCCGCGAGCCGCGAGCTCCACCTCCTCCGCCGCACGGGCCGCGAGGGGCCGTTCTGGGCGCTCGCTGCGTCGGTCTTCGGCGCGTTCGGTGCCGGTGAGCGCGTGCTCGACGAGGGCGCGCGACAGGCGCTCTCGCTCGAGGGCGGTACGGCCGCGATCACGCCGGACACGCAGGTCGTCGCGCCCGCGGGTGGACCTCTCCTCGTGGCGATCGAGTCACGTGCGGTGCGCGAGGTGACCGAGCGCCATGACGCCCGCTTCGAGGTCAGGATCGAGGGTGTCCTCGGCGGTACGGGGCGCTTCGGCGAGGCGGGCGCGCGCTCGGCGCTCGAGCTCGTCGTGGAGGCGGGACCGGAGGCGGTCTCGGCGCCCGTCGTCGAGATCGAGGTGCCGGCGCTCGCGCGTTTCGACGAGGTCTCGCGGGCTGCGCTCGTGCGGGCCCAGGCGGTGGGCTCGGTGGATGGGCCCGATCGCGGAGGTGTTCTACGGCTGCGCCTGCAGCCGCTCGCGGCGAGCACGATCGTGCGTGTGCCGCTCGTGCTCGCCTGGCTCGGATCCGGCAGCGCGCGCGGCCTCTCGATCGTGGCCTACGACGCGGCGAGCCCAACGCGCACGAGCACCCGGGCGGGGCGTATGGTCGAGATCGGCATGGTCGGTACGAGGGGCGAGGAGGGCGCACGATGACGAGGAAGACAGCGAGGTACGTGGCGCTCGGTGCGGGGCTCTGGCTCGTGGGCTGCGGAGGCCGATCCCCCCGAGCCGTCGAGGTGACGGAGGCGTGGACGAGCGGCGACGAGCGGGCGCTCGGCATCGAGGAGACCCCTGCGCCGAGCGAGGACGCGGTCGCATCGACACCGCCTGCTGCGGGAGAGGATTGACGCGACGGTGCCCGGCGGTGCACGAACGCGGCCCATGAGCGAGCCGCGCTATCCCACCGTGCACGTCGAGGTTCCCCACGATCAGACCGCGGAGGTCGCCGCGATGCTCTTCGCGCTGGGTGCCTCGGGCGTCGAGGACCGGGACGCCACCACCCTCGACAGGACCGGGGCGGAGGGCACCGTGACGTTGGTCGCACACTTCGACGACGAGGACCGCGCGCGCATCGTGGTCGAGGCGGCGCCGTTCCCTGCGCGCCTCGTGCCGATCGTGGGAGACGACTGGAAGCACCGGTGGCGCGAGTTCTTCAAGCCGACCCGCGTCGGGTCGCGCTTGCTCGTGCGTCCGTCGTGGGAGCCGGTCGAGCCGCGCGAAGGCGACGTCGTCCTCACGATCGATCCGGGCCAGGCCTTCGGCACCGGCACGCACGAGACGACGCGCCTCGTGCTCGCCGAGCTCGAGAAGATCGTGCGCGGCGGCGAGACCGTTCTCGATGTCGGCTGCGGAAGCGGCATCCTCGCCATCGGCGCGCTCCTCTTCGGCGCCGCGAGCGCGCAAGGGGTCGACATCGACGATGAGTCGATGGAGGCGTCGCGCGAGAACGCAGCCGCCAACGGCGTCGCGAAGCGTTTTCGTGTCGCGAAGAAGCCGGTCGGCGAGGTGAGGGCGGAGTTCCCGATCGTGCTGGCCAACATCGAGAGCCGCGTGCTCGTGCCGCTCGCGCGCGCGATCGCCTCGCGCGTGGCGCAGGGCGGCACGCTCGTGCTGTCGGGGCTGCTCGCGCACGAGGAAGAGGAGTTGCTCGACACCTACCGCGCGCTCGGCCTCGAGCACACGCGGACGGGCCGGGAGAAGGATTGGATCGCGATGACCTGGCGGAAGGCCTCGGCGGGGGAGACGTCGAAGCCGAGGTCGAAGTCGAAGGTGAAGTCGGAGTCGAAGCCGAAGCCGAAGTCGGAGTCGAAGCCGAAGTCGAAGCCGAAGTCGGAGTCGAAGCCGAAGCCGAAGCCGAAGCCGAGGTCGAAGTCGAAGCCGAAGTCGAAGCCGACGCCGAAGTCGAAGCCGAAGCCGAAGTCGAAGCCGAAGCCGAAGCCGAAGCCGAGGTCGAAGTCGGAGTCGAAGTCGAGGTCGAAGCCGAAGTCGAAGCCGAGGTCGGAGTCCCCTCGGTGACCGAGCGTCGCTTCCGGATCGAGGCGCCGCTCGTCCCGGGGCAGAGCGTCCGGCTCGAGCCCCGGATCGCGCAGCACGCGAAGGTTCTTCGCCTCGCAGCAGGCGACCGAGTCGTCCTCTTCGATGGCCTCGGGTCCGAGGCGGACGCCACGCTCGCCGGGGAGGGCGAGGGGTGGCTCGCCGTCGTCGAGCAGGTGCGCGAGGCGCGCGAGCCGTGGGACGTCGTCCTCGTCGCGGGAGTGCCGAAGGCGGGAGCGCTCGAGGCGCTCCTGCGCGGCGCGACGGAGGCGGGCGTCAGCGAGGTGCGTTTGTTCGTCGCGGAGCGATCGGTCGCGCACCCGGATGGCGAGCGCGCGTCGAGGAAGCGCGAGCGCTGGCGCCGCATCGTCGAGGAGGCGGCCCGGCAGAGCGAGCGAGCGCGCGTGCCCTCGGTCTGCTGGAGCGAGGGGCTCCTCGAGGCGCTCGGTCCCCGGACCGGCCAAGAGTCGAGCGTCGCCCTCGACGCCCGCGCGGGCGTCGACCGGCGTTCGATCCTTCGACATCCCGCCCGAACGCGCGGCCGCGTCCTGGGCCCCGAGGG
>JBKDQC010000653.1:0-5856 GCA_046342295.1 Deltaproteobacteria bacterium
ACTGGATCCTCGCGCACCAGCGCGAGCACCGCATCGTCGCCGCCAACTTCAGCCTCGGCGCGGGCCTCTTCTCGGCCCCCTGCCCCGACGACGGGCTCGCGAGGCTCGTGCAACGTCTGCGCGACGCGGGCGTCGCGCCCATCGTCTCGGCCGGCAACGACGGCGCCTCCGGCGCCATGAGCGCGCCAGGCTGCAGCCCCGCAGCGATCAGCGTCGGCGCCGTCGAGGCCGACGACTCGCTCGCGGCGTTCTCGAACGTGTCCTCGCTCACGACGCTCGTCGCGCCCGGGGTCGGGATCCGCGCCGGTGGCGTATGGATGAGCGGCACATCGCAGGCTGCGCCGCACGTGAGCGGCGCCTGGGCCGTGCTCGCCCGCCAGCGCCCCGGCGACACCCTCGACGCGCTCGAGGACCGCCTCGTGACGCGTTCACGCCTCGTGCACGACGACCGCAGCGGCCTCGATCTCCATCGCCTCGACCTCGAGCGAGCGACGGAGCCCGACCCCGCACCGCCGGGTGACACCCTCCCGCCCGTCGGTGCGCTCCAGCTCGGCAGCGGCGCCCCGACGACGCCCAGCCGCGTCATCCCCGTCCGCATCCGCGCGTTCGATCTCTCGGGCCTCGATGCGATGTGCCTCTCGACGAGCCAGACGTGCACCGCCTGGAGGACCTTCTCGACGAGCGCGAGCGTCACCGCGCCCCGCGCCGGCTTCGTCGTCGTCCGCCTCTGGCTGCGCGACCGCGCAGGGAACGTCACGCCCACGCCGTACACCTCGACCGTCGCCGTCTTGCGCTGACGAAAGACTGCTGGCAACGCGGTCGGGCTCGGTCGATACTCGCGCGGCCCCGGTCTCACCATGCCGCCGTCGATCGCGCTCCTATTCTTCGCATCGGGCGCGGTCGCCGTGGGCTTCGAGGCGCTCTGGGCTGCAGAGCTCGCGCGGCTGCTCGGAGGAACCACCTCCTCCACGGCGTTCGTCGTCGGGACGTTCATGGCGGGGATGGGGCTGGGCTACCTGTGGGGCGGTCGATTCTCGACCTCGGCGCGCCGCCCGCTCCTCGCGTACGGGCTCGCCGAGATCGGCCTCGCGGCGTCGGCGCTCTTCGCGGTCCGCGTGGTCCCCTCGCTCGAAGGCCAGCTCAGCGCACCGGCGGCGTACGCGGTGAGCGCCGCCTTGCTCGCCACACCCACGGTGCTGGCAGGCTTCACGCTCCCGGTGCTCGTCGAGGGGACCCGGGGCACGGTCGGTGATGCGCTCGGCACGCTCTACGCGGTCAACACCGCCGGCGCGGTCGCCGGGGTCCTCGTGACCGGTCTGCTCGCGCTCGGGGCGCTCGGGGTCGCCGCCACGGGCGCATGGCTCGCCGCGGTGGGGGCGAGCGTGGGCCTGACCGCCGTGGCCTTGGGCCTACGCGCTCCCCTCCGGAGCCTGCCACCTGCACACGCCGCTCCCGTCCGGGCGCCCTCGGAGTGGCTCGGCGTGGCCTTGCTGACCGGGCTCGCGAGCCTCGCGGAGGAAGTGCTCTGGACACGCTCGCTCGCCGTCCACTTCAACTCCTCCACCTACGCGTTCAGCATCATCCTCGCCGTCTTCCTTCTCGGCCTCGCCCTCGGCGCCGCGATCTGCGCAGCGCTCCTGCGCCAAGGGATCTCCCCGCGCGCGTTGCTCGTCGGCAGCCAGGTCGGCGCGGCGTTCTTCGTCCTCCTCAGCCCCGAGCTCCTCCTCCTCTCGGAGAGCGCGATCCCTGGCTACGTCGGCGTCAGCCGGATCGCCGACGCTGCCTCGTGGTGGCAGACCCTGGGCATCGGCGCGCTGCGCACGTCCGTCGTGCTGTTGCCGCCAACCACGCTCCTCGGCTTCGCGTTGCCGCTGATCGCCGAGCTCCGCGCGGGAGGAGACGCGATGCGACGTGGCCGGCTCGCAGGCCTCGTCGTGTCCGCAAGCACCGTCGGCGGCGTCGTCGGCTCGCTCGGCGCCCGCTTCGTCATGCTCCCGTACCTCGGGATCGAGGGCGGGCTGCGCGCCGCAGCGATCGTGCACGCCGCCGCAGCGACCGGCGCGATCCTGGCGCGAGGAGAGCCGCTGCGGCCCGCCGCGCCGCGCACCCGGTGGCTCGCGGTCCCTGCGCTGCTCGCGCTCGCGGTGCTCCTGCGCCCCGGAGGCGAGCCCTTCGTCGGGCGCTTGCCCGAATGGCACACGCTGTTGCTCGTCGACGAGGGCGTTCAGGACACGACGGCCGTGGTCGAAGACATGTCAGGCTACCGCCACATCTTCTCGAACGGCATCGCCTACGCCGGGGACTCGCCAACCGGCCTGCGCTACATGCGCCTGCTCGGGCACGTGCCCTCCCTCCACGCGCGCGAGCGCCGCCGCGCGCTCGTCGTCTGTGTCGGCACGGGCACCACGGCAGCCTCGGTCGCGCGGCATCCGTTCGAACGCATCGACGTCGTGGACATCAGCCCGGCCGTCGATCGCACCCTCCCCTTCTTCACGCGGGTCAACGATCGCTTCTTCGAGGATCCCCGCGTGCACCTCCACATCGAAGATGGGCGCATCTTCACCGCACGCGCCGCGGCGGGCAGCTACGACGTCGTCACCCTCGAGCCGCCGCCTCCACGGGCCGCGGGCGTCGCGGCGCTCTACTCCGTGGAGTTCTACCGACACGCCCGCCGCATCCTGCGTGACGGCGGGGCCTTCGCGCAGTGGCTGCCGCTCCACGGCATGACCCGCCGCGAGCTCTCGCTCCTGACCCGCACCTTCTTCGAGGTCTTCCCCGAGGGCCAGATCGTGTGGCTGCACCCGATGGAAGCAGCGCTGCTCGCCACCCGCGGGACGGGCGCCGACCGCGGCGAGATCGCGCGGCGCGCGACCGACCCGCGCGTCTCGTCGCACCTCGAGGAGATCGGCGTCGAGGACCCCGGCGCGCTCCCCGTGGCCACCGCGGCCGACGCGTCGAGGGTGACTGGCCCAGGCCCGGTCGTGACGGACGATCACCCGCGCATCGAGCACTTCGGCGCGCTGCTCGGTCCCGACACCGACGCGCGCGAGGACGCCCTCCTCGGTGCCGGCGAAGATTTCGCGCGCGCCTTGTTCCGGTGAGCGGGACCCTGGGCCCCCTCGGCGCGCGTATCGCCGAGCCCTGGCTTCGGTCCGGGCGGTGCTTCGTTCCGCGGTCGTGGCCGAATCGCCGCATGGCGGCGGAAAAGCAACATGCGCCCTGTCGCAGCGCGCCTTCAATCCCTGTTGCGCCAGAGCGCGAACAAGCGAGGCCTCTCGTCGATTCCGACTCGCCGTGCCGTCCGCTCGAGCAGTGCCCACTGCTCCTCTCGAAGGCGACCTTCGGAGAGACACCCTAGTCTCGTCGCATCCGCTTCGATCGCTGGCTCCCACGGGCGGTCACGACGAACGAGACGGACAACCTCGAAGGAACCTACGTCACCCGGCCGTACGGGATCCGACGACGCCAGCGCTTCTTGCGCACGCGTGATTCTGGGGAATTGACCAAACTGCGCGAAGAACGCATCGAGAGTTGCCAGATCCTCAGGCCCGGGGTTCTCGAGATCGAGGCGAGCGAGCCATTCATCTACAGTCCCGTGGCGCGGGTCCAGCGCTTCCACGAGAGGCGGCAAGATGATGACCAGACCGAGGAGCGCCACCTGCGCGCAACGGTGCCCCCCGAACTGATGCTCGAGCAAGTGAACGATTCGCGCGGACGGAAGATCGGACTCGAGCACTTCCGACAGACGTCGAGACTGATGAGGATTGACGGTGTACCCGAGTACCAACAACGCAACTCCGCCCTCCGCGCCACTGAGCACGACCCGCGGCGCAGGCAACGGATGAGGCTTGAGCGACCATCCAAGCCCATGTCGAATGTCCTGCGCGTCGCCGTCATTCCCACCCACGACATCGAGCCAACCAAGAGCCGGTAGCGCCCTCGAAGGCGGAGTGTCGTGCTCGAAGCCGCCCGGCACGACGGCGGCATCGGAGTCGGCCATGGACCAGGCGGCGCGTACCTGCTCCGCGATGGCCCTTCGGATCCCGTCAGCCCGCACATCGGAACAAGCCAGCCGCGGAGAGAGCACTTGGAAGACGACCGACGCGTCGTCACGAACGGCCGTGGCCGCACAGACCGCTTCGTACTCCGGTGCACCAACCACGGTCTCGAGCCACTTGGCTCGAAAGCACCCGAGGACCGGCGCGGAGAGAGTCGCCCCCCCGCGCAGGCCGAGCGCACGCGCCACTGCCCACAGCACCGGGGCAGAGGCTGACCTCATCAACCCGAGCAGTTCGTCGTCCGACCACGCCGTCAATCGGTTCGTGAGGCCAGCGCGTGCTCCCTGTTCCTCGGCGAGACTGAACAGCAACGCGAGTGAGCGTGCGCTTCGCATGCTCCCGAGCGCACGCTGCGCCACCCAGCGCACCTCCAGGCTCGGATCGCGCGCGCATTCGACGAAAAAGTCCTCCGTCTGCTCGGCGCCGAGGTCCGCCAGCGCGAGCATCGCGGCGACGCGCATACCCTCGGCACCGGTGCGCGCGACGAGCTCGAGCTCGGCGCGCGCGTCGACTCCCACCTGCCGGACGCGCACCCGCAAACCGTGGGCGGTATCCTCATCGCCTTCGAGCGGAAAACCGTGACGCGGCGTCGTCAGCACAAGCTCCGCTAACTCGGAAGACAGCCGACGTCGAGCCCGAGCTCTCGCCGAGCGTCGCTCGAGGCGCCCACGGGTTCGCCCCGTGCTCAGCGCAGGAGCGGGTGCGCCCAGTGTCCGGTCGCCGGGGGCGGACGAGCGTGCCCGTCAGGACAGGCGCGCAGGCACTGGTCTGCGGATGCGCAGCCGGCCGGCCCATGCCGCGAGCACGAGGCCCCACGCAGCCGCCGCCGTGACGTCGCCGAAGCGGACCCAGGCGGTCAGCGCACGGGAGGGCCGCACCGTCGCGCGGAGCGTCGTTCGCTCGAAGACCTCCGTGCGCACGAGCGTCTCGCCGCTCGCGCTGATCACCCCGCTGACGCCCGTGTTGACGGCGCGGACGACGTCGCGGCGCGTCTCGATCGCGCGCATGCGCGCCAGAAAGTGGTGCAGACCCGGCGCGCGCGTGCGGCCGAACCACGCGTCGTTCGTGTGGTTCGAGAGCACACTCGGCCCGTGCGCGCGCATCACGCGCCACACGTGGTCGGCCATCAAGTCCTCGTAGCAGTTGAGGATCCCGAGGCGCGCGGCGGCCACGTCGATCGCTCCGCCGTCGCGAGGCCCCTCGCTCAACCCGGGCCGAAGGAAGGGGTGGAGGAACGGGAGCGCGCTCCAGGCGGGGATGCGCTCGCTGAAGGGCATGAGGCGGGTCTTGTCGACCACGCCCAGCACACGCCTCGCGTCGAGCGCGATGACGCTGTTGAACGCCTCGTCCTCGGTGCGCGTGATCGCGCCGAGGACGATCGGCGCGCGAAGATCCGCCGCCGCGAGTCCGAGCTCGTCGGGATAGGCGCCCGCGTACCGCGGAGCGAGGCCGAGCTGCACGCGCCGGAGGCCCCACGGATACGAGGACTCCGGCCAGAGGAGGACGTCCACCCCCGCCGCATCGAGCTCGCGCGAGAGCGACCAGGTGGTCGCGAGCTGGGCCTCCCACCGTGCGGGGTCGGCGCGCTCGGGGATGTCGAAGTCGTGCTGCACGACACCGACCACGAGCGGGGGCAGCGCGTCCCGGGCGGCGCGCACCTCCGCGAGCCGGCGCGCGCCCCAGGCGGCGGGGACGAACAGCACGGCGAGGGCACCGAGCCCCGCCAGAACCCGGCCGCGCGGAGACAACCGTGGCCCCGCGCGGCCCACGAGAGCCACGAGCCCGAGCGCCGCGCGCA
>JBKDQC010000654.1:0-1799 GCA_046342295.1 Deltaproteobacteria bacterium
GGACTTCGAAGACGCGCTTTGTCCGCCCTTCGACTGGTCTCGCCGACGCGGAGACGAGGAGCTGCGCTTCTGGCGGACGATCGACGCCTCCCCTCGCGCCCTGCACTTGATGCACGGCACCGGCGCGGTGGCGATCTTCACGCTGGACGGAGACCACGTCACCGCCGTCGCGCTCCTGGAAGGGGCGCAGGCCGAGGCCGTGGTGCGCCGCCTCGGCTTTCCGGCGCCCAAGGAACTGCAGCGCCGGGTGCGGGAGGCGTTTCGCGTCGGGCGGCCCATCGACGAAGCCGCAGCGGCGGCCTTCCGCCAGCCGGTCGCCCAGCTGCCGCCACGCGATGGACTTCGGTGGTACCGAAGCCCCGAAGGCGCCGTAGTCGAAGTTCGAGAGGATGCCGGACGGGTGGCCGGGGTGCAGTTGCGCACCGGGGGCGCCGCCCTCGACCTGCTGCGGGCCGCTGCGACCGCCGCGACCTGGGCTGTCCCCGAGCGGCCGGGGCCCCTGCTGGCGGCGCGTACCCTCGCTGAGGTCCGCCTTTTCGTCGCCGTCGCCCGCGGGACCTGGGTGGACGCGCGCCGGGAGGACGGCCTGTGCGTCGTGCTCGCCCACTTGGCGGAGGGACGACGCCGGATCCGGTTCTCGGTGGCCGACCCCGTCGACGGCTCGGACCTCGCGTTCGGGGCTGGGACCAGCCGCATCCTCGACCCGGCCGAGCTGCTCCTGTTCGGCGAGCGGGTGGGGCGTGAGGCGTCCGCCGCCGCCGCCGCCCTCGGCGCGGCCCGCGGTCGTGACCAACTGCGGCTCGCCGCCGCCGCCGTGCGCGAGGCGGCGCGCTTTGCCGGTCCGAGTGGACGCCCCCCTCCCGAGTGCTTCCTCACCCCTGCGGCGCGACGCCTCTTCGACAGCCAGCCCGAGCGCTTCACCTCCGATGCGCTCCATGCGCGGGCCGCAGCGCTCGACGCACAAGCCGATACGCTTCCGGCCGAACCGGGTGCCCGGCGCGCTGGCGACTAGAGCGCGCGAACCACTGCGACGGCCCGCAAGATCACATCGACGTCGGTCGGCCACCCCGTGACGACCAGACCGGTCGGTCGGTCGTCCACACACGCCAACCGCACGGGCATCGGGAGCCGTGCCGAGCGGACGGCCGCCAAGCGCTCGTCGTGTCCTGGAATGGACAGCGAGACATCCACCGACGTCACCGATCCGTCCACTCCGAGCAGGATCATCGGCTGCGTCTCCAAGCGCGGCACGGCCCCTCTCCCGATCCAGGTGATGGCCTCCGCGGGCTTGCCGTGTCTGGGTCGAAAGCCCGCTTGGATCCAGACGCCGTCCGCCGTCTCCCAGCCGGCCTGGCGGGCAGCCCCACCGAGCGACGCCCCCGCGCTCGCGATCTGCCGCTCCGCCAGCGCGAGACCGGGATTCGGAGCGAACAACGCACGCACGACCGCTCCGACGACGACCACACCGCCCACCAGCAGCAGGACCGCGACCGACACCTGCGCGAGCACCTGCAGCATCACGGCGTACCGGAAGCGAGTTTCCGGGCGCGCATTCGGCCCCGTCGCACCGCCTGCTGCGCGTCGGACATCGGAACCGCTGACACGCACCTGCCCATCCGACGGGGAACGCTATCGGAGGGCGTTTCGCAATACAAATGCGGCCTCGATGCCTGGTCGTCGCGGCTGTTCGATCGGGAGGCTTGGTGGAAGAACGCAGCGCCCGTGCGCTCGACGATCGACACCCGCTCGGCCCGCTCGATCCTTGCCGCGCACGACCCCCGGCGTCGACCGATCGGTCG
>JBKDQC010000655.1:0-4451 GCA_046342295.1 Deltaproteobacteria bacterium
CCCCCCGCGCGGGCCGGCGCGTGGTGGTCCGCGGGCCCGCGCAGACCAACGGGCCCGGAGATCAAACCACCTTCCACGGTCTGCCAAGCACGGATCTCGAGCTCCTCGAGGCAGACCGCGCCCGGTGCCGCACGCCCGCGAGCGAGGAGCCGGGTGCCGTCGCGGTGCGCCTCGTTCGCGCCGAGGCCGGTCTCGTGGTGGCTCCCGAAGCGTTCCGCTACCGGGCCTCGACGGCCGTCGGCGGGATCGGCGGAGGCCCCATCGCGGGCGAGCTGCGCGTGACGGTGCAGTCGTGGCGGGGGGAGGTTCCCGACGCGCTCGTGCAAGTCGTGACGCCCGGCGGGACCCTCGAGGCCCGCGCCGACGACGAGGGCGTGGCGGTGCTGACGGACCCGCGGCTCTCAGGCCCCGTCACCGTGCACGCGGGGCATCCCTGTTTCGGCGTCACGAGCCTCGTCGAGGTCAACGCACGAAGCTTGGTCACCGCGCTCCCCTTCTGGAGCCCGGACGACCCGAGCTGTCCGGAACCTCCCTCCGGCGGAGGCTTCTCCCCCACGCTCCTCTACGGCACCTTCCGCGGCGTCGCCCAGTTCCCCTCCCGGGAGGAATTCGGCCCACCCGGCCCCGTGTGGAACGGCGTCCCGATGCCCCGCCCCGGTGAAGTGCGCGTGCTCTACGCCGGCTACCATCCGCCCTACAGCACGTATTGGCGATGGGCGCGCTTCTTCGAGGAGGACTACGACCCGAGCGTACAGGGCTTCCCGTTCGAGGGGCTCGCGCCCTCCGGAGGCACGCGCTTGCGGGCGGTGGCGGGCATCGAGCCCGTGGGCAACGACACCCTCGACCGTGGCCTGCCGAACGACCAGTTCATGCCCTACGTCCTCGGTGAATCCGCGCCCGTGCTCGTCCCACCGGACGCGCCGAGCGAGCGGGTCGCGGTGCCGGTTCGGACGCTGCTCGACAGGAAGGTCGAAGTCGGCGTGCTCGGCAGCGGCCAGGCGAGGCTGAACGTACGGACCTCGTTCGGCGTGCCGTTTCCAGACGGCTTTCAGTCCTTCACCGATGTCGCACCCGCGGCCTTCGACGTCCTGCGCATGCCGGGGGACGCGGACTTCTGGGCGAGCCACGAGGTCATCTTCAGCGCAGGGGTCGAGAGCAGCGACGGCACAGGCTCCGGCGCCACGGCGTGGATGACGGGATACGTCCCTGCGTTCTCCCTCGACACGCCTCCTCCGATCACGCTCGTGCGGCCCGAGGCCCGCATCCCGTGGGACGAAGCGATCGAGCTTCGCACCGATGGCGCGTACGACCTCTTCCGCATCTCCGTGTCCGGACCACGACCGTGGCTGATCCTCGCCCGCGGGACCGTCCGGAGCATCGCCCCCATCCCGAGCGACGACCGCGCGCTCTCGCTTCCGGCGGGCGACTACCAGGTCCTTCTGTACGGGGATCTGAACGACGCGTTCGACTTCGATG
Source organism: Deltaproteobacteria bacterium (assembly GCA_046342295.1). GTDB lineage: Bacteria > Myxococcota_A > Polyangia > Polyangiales > Sandaracinaceae > JAFLCL01. The sequence goes on from JBKDQC010000655.1 coordinate 1,477, forward strand.
CCTTCGACTTCGAAGTGCTCCGAGACGAGATCGGCATCGGTGCGCCGACCCGAACGCCGGCAGGGATCACCGTGCTTCGCTCGGCGTTCACGCAGCGATACCCCGTTCTCTTGCGCTGACGCTCCGAGCGGCCTCACCCACCGTCGCGCGTACGCGCGGCCCCTCGTGGGCGGAACGCGGTAAGGTGCCGCGTCGTCCATGGCGAGCCGCGACCGATCCACCGCTTCACGCGACGCCCCGCGCGCTCGAAACGCGCGCGCGGGCGGCGTGCGCTCCTCGCGCGGCGGGCGCCTCGGAAAGCGCGCCTCGCCGTGGCGCTGGGCCGTGCGCCTGCTCGCGCTCGCCGCGTTCTCGATCCTCGTGGGCGCGCTGGGCGTCGCGGCCACGATCGCCTACCACTCGCGCGACTTGCCCGACGTGAGATCGCTGCGCGACGTCGAGGAGCCGCAGACCACGCGCGTCCTCGACCGCGACGGCGAGGTCCTCGGTGAGCTCTTCACCGAGCGGCGCACGGTCGTCCCGATCTCACGCATTCCCCGCGTGCTCGTGCTCTCGGTGCTCGCGGCCGAGGACGCCGACTTCTACGTCCACGAGGGCTTCGACTACGCGGGCCTCTTCCGCGCGGTGGCCCGGGGGATCCTCTCGGGCGGTCGCTTCCGCGGCACGAGCACGATCACGCAGCAGCTGGTGAAGAACATGCTGCTCACGTCCGAGCGCTCGCTCGCGCGCAAGGTCCGCGAGCTGATCCTCGCCTACCGCCTCGAGCAGGAGTTCACGAAAGAAGAGATCCTCGAGCTCTACCTGAACCACATCAATTTCGGCCATGGCCGCTACGGCGTGGAGGAAGCGGCGCGTTTCTACTTTGGCAAGGGCGTCTCGGAGCTCACGCTCGCCGAGGCCTCGATGCTCGCCGGCATCCCGCAGTCGCCCTCGCACCTCTCGCCGCGCGCACACCCCGAAGCCGCGCGGCGGCGACAAGAATTCGTGCTCGCGCAGCTCGAGGAGAAGCGCGAGGACCACTGGCCCGATCTCTCCCTCGAGGAGATCGCGAGCGCGCGCGAGACCACCCTCGCGCTCGCTCCCCTGCCGGAGTCCCGGCAGATTGCGCCCGAGATCGTCGAGATGGCGCGGCGCACCCTGCACGAGGTCGTCGGTGAGGAGGCCGCGCGGCGCGGCGGCTACACCGTGCACGTCACGATCGACGCCGACCTCCAACGCTCCACGCGCGCTGCGCTCCAGGAAGGCCTGCGCGGCTACGACACGCGCCACGATCTCGAACCGCCGCTCCGGCGGCAGCGTCTGCGGCGCGGCGAGCGCCCGCGGCCCCTCGAGCGCGTCGCCGAGCTCCGCCTCGGCGGCACCTACGACGCGATGATCACCGAGCGTGACGATCGCCTCGGCACGATCGGCCTCGACATCGGCGGCCACCCAGGCGTCGCGACCATCGACGGCGTCGCGCGCTGGAATCCGAGCGAGCTCCCGCCCTCGCGCTTCGCCGAAGAGGGCGCGCGGGTCCGCGTCTCGGTCCTCGCGCTCCCCGAAGACGACGACCCCACCGATGGTGTGCCCGCCCTCGCCCGCGCGCGCCTCGAGCTCGGCCCGCAAGGCGCCGCGATCGTGCTCGATCCGCGAACGCGCGAGCTGCTCGCCCTCGTCGGCGGCTACGACGCCGAGCCCGGCTTCAACCGCGCGGTGCAGGCGCTCCGACAGCCGGGCTCCACCTTCAAGCCCTTCGTGTACGCGCTCGGCATCCGCACCCGGCGCTTCACGCCCGCCTCGCTCGTGCTCGACGCACCCGGCGTCTACGGCGACTGGCAGCCGCGCAATTTCGAGGGCGAGGAGTACCGGGGCGAGATCCGCCTGCGCGAGGCCCTCGCGATCTCGAGCAACGCCGTCGCGGCGCGCCTCATGGACGATCTCGGCTCGCCCGCGGTGGTGGCCTTCGCGCGCGAGCTCGGCTTCACCACGAGCCTCGAGACCCCCGCGGGCTCCTCGCCGGGCGCGGCCGCGGGCGAGATGAACATGGCCCTCGCGCTCGGCGCGCGCGAGGTGCGCCCCGTCGAGCTCGCGAACGCCTACGCGACCTGCGCGAGCGGAGGTCGCTGGGCACCCTGGCTCCTCGTGTCGCGCATCGACGGCCCCGGCGGCGCCGCGGACGAGCTCCCCGCGCGCGAGCCCCCGCGCGACGTGCTCAGCCAGGAGGAGGCCTTCGTCGTCACGAGCCTCCTCACGAGCGTCGTCGCGCAGGGCGGCACCGGCGCGCGCGCGCGCGACCTCGGCCGGCCCGTGGCCGCCAAGACCGGCACGAGCAACGAAGCGCGCGACGTCTGGTTCGCCGGCTACACGCCGGAGCTCGTCGGGGTCGTCTGGGTCGGCTTCGACGACCAGCGCTCGCTCGGCGCGCGCGAGTCCGGGGGGCGCACGGCCCTGCCGATCTGGGTCGCCGCGATGCGCGCGGCCGTCGGCGAGCGGCCGCGCACCGACTTCCCGCGACCGGCCGGCGTGCTCGGCGCGAGCATCGATCGCCGCACGGGTCTTCTGCCTTACGCGGGTCAGACCGAGGACACGATCGAGGAGGTCTTCCTCGAGGGCACCGTCCCGACGACCCAGGCGCCCGAGCCGGGCACGCTCGACGCCGCGAGCTTCCTCATGCAAGGCGAGGACGAGGCCGCGTCGGCCGACGCACCTCCAGCGGCGAGCGCCCCATGACACGCGGTGTGCACGCAGCGGATCCCGGCGGTGGAGCCGACCCGTGAGCCGGGCTCGCCTCGCGCTCCTCTTCGCGCTCGGCCTCTCGAGGCCCGCCCTGGTCGCCGGCCTCGCCGTCGAGCGCCTCGAGGCCACGCACCTCGCCGCGAGCGAGCGCGCGCTCGCCGAGTCCCGCGGCGCGGCCGCGGCCCGCACGCTCGAGGAGGCGCGCGCGGCCGCGACGCGCGGCGCGGCGGGCCGCTGCGCCGAGGGGGTCTCTTATACAC
>JBKDQC010000656.1:0-7275 GCA_046342295.1 Deltaproteobacteria bacterium
CTGTCGGAGCGGGCTGGAGTCGGGGTCGTCGAGAGTGCTTCGGTCCGCGAGGGTGCTCCCGTCGAGGAGGAGCTGTCGTCGAGCGCGCTCGAGCCGCTGTCGGAGCGGGCTGGAGTCGGGGTCGTCGAGGGTGCTGCGGTCCTCGAGGGTGCCCCCGTCGAGGAGGAGCTGTCGCCGAGCGCGCTCGAGCCGCTGTCGGAAGCGACCGCGTCGCCGGCTCCCGTCGCGGAGGAGAGAGTCGGGGCTTCTCTCCCCGGGTCGGGTCTCGCAGCGTCTTCGGTGCATGGGCCACGAGCGTCCGTGTCGGACGCTTCGAAGCTCGCCGCGGACGAGCGCCCCGTGACCAGCGCTGCGGTCGAATCGCCCATCCCGCGTCCGAGCTCCCCTGTCGCGCTCGTGCGCAATACGGACGAGGAGGAGACCAGAGCGGCACCTCTGGCGGTGCCAGCGGCCGTCGTCCCGGCAGCCGCTGGCGGCGATGTCACCCCGACTGCGGCGCTGGAGCTGGTCGAGCCGACGACCCAAGCGCACCGCAGAACGGGTCGCTCGCTGGCTCGGCTGCTCGCTGCTGCGGCGACCTTCGTCTTGCTCGGGGCCCTCGTCTGGGCGTCGAGCCAGGAGGCTGACGGATCCCAGATCGCGGGTCAGGACATGGCTCCCAAGACGCCCGACGGGCTGACGAAGGTCCTTCCGCCGTCGCTCGCCCACGTGTCGACGAGTCCGCCTGTGTCGGCCTCCGAGGCAGCGACATCGGACGCGGACGACACCGCGCCGGGCAGCGTGAACGCACCGGGCTCGGCTCGGGCCGATCATCCCCCGAGCGCCGCGCAGGGCAGCGGTCCTCGCGCGGTCCGAACGCCCCCTGCGCCGCGACGGCCGGGCGCCGGGCCGCGGGGGCGTCGCAGGAGCACCGAACCGGACGCAGTGACGCGCCGCACGACGGTCATCACCGATCCCGGCTTTTGAGCTCGGTCGGCCAGAGCGTCCATCTTCGCCACGCACCGGCGTCGTCCGCCCACGCGAAGGCTGCGTGTGGGAGGTGCGTCGGCCTGCTTTCGCGCGTCCTCGCTCGCGCGCACCCGCCCCTCCGTCGAAGTGGTACAAGGGCACCGTGGTGTTCGTCGACAGGTACGCGCTCGAGGTGCCGCTCGGTGAGAGCGAGGCGGGCACGGTGTGGGCAGCCAAGGAGACTGCGAACGGGCGTCGCGTCGTCATCGCCGTCCTCGACGAGGACGCGCCCGGAGCGCTCAAGGAACGGCTCGTCGCGGTCGGCAATGCGCTCCGCGGCTTCTCGCATCCCAACGTGGTGCGCGTCCTCGACGTGGGCACGAGCGAGGAGGGCGCGCCGTACGTCGTGATGGAGCGGCTCGAGGGCGCGAGCCTGGCCCAGCGCTGGGAGGCGAGCCCGTCGCTGCGGGCCGACCGCACGCTCGAGATCGGCATCGGCATCGTCGATGGCCTCACCAAGCTCCACGAGCTCACGCTCCCGGATGGACAGCCGTTGGTGCATGGCGACATCGAGCCGGGCAACGTCCTGCTCGTCGGAGCGCCGGGCAGAGAGATCCCGAAGCTCGTGGGCTTCGTATTGAACCGCAGCGCCGTGCGCGCGGACGTGAGCGCGCGCGCGTCGCTCTCGTCCCTCGAGCCGATCGCCTACGCCGCGCCCGAGCAGGCGAGCGGCGCCGTGACGAGCTCCCCTGGCGCCGACCTCTACTCCGCAGCGGCGATCGTCTTTGCCGGCCTCACGGGCCGCCCCCCGCACATCGGCGCCGACGCGGGCGCGCTCGCCGAGGCGATCGCGCGAGATCCGGTCCCTCTCTTCATCACGCTGCGCAAGGACCTGACCCCGTTCGCGGCGACCCTCGACCGAGCGCTCGCTTCGGACCCGGCGCGTCGCTACGCCGATGGCGGCGCGCTCGGGCGCGCGCTCCGGACGGCGCTCGCGATGGGGCGCACCCTCGGCAGCAAGGAGACGCCGATCGGGAAACGTTCCGCGCTGCCCGGCCAGGGCGCGTCGACGGCGTCGATCCCCGGAAGCACCCGCGCGCCTTCCCGATCACCCACACCAGTCCGGTCGACGGGACGCGGACTCAGCCCACCGACACGAACGGATGCGGCCGCGCGGGCCGAGGCCTCCGAACGGGCCACGAACGCTTCCGAAGTGAAGACGCAGTCTTCCGCACAGACGACGGAGGCTCGACGGACGACGAAGTCCTCCGAGGACGCCAGGGAGTCGACCGCGGAGGCCACGAAGTCGCCCGAAGAGACGACGGGGGCGACTTCGGGAGATGCAGCGCAGGCCTCGGAAGAGGCAGCGAAGGCCTCGGAAGAGCCTGCGAAGGCCTCGGAGGAGGCAGCGCAGGCCTCGGAAGAGCCTGCGAAGGCTTCGGAGGAGGCAGCGCAGGCCTCGGAAGAGCCTGCGAAGGCCTCGGAAGAGCCTGCGAAGGCCTCGGAAGAGCCTGCGAAGGTCTCGGAGGAGGTAGCGCAGGCCTCGGAAGAGGCAGCGCAGGCCTCGGAAGAGCCTGCGAAGGCCTCGGAAGAGCCTGCGAAGGCTTCGGAGGAGGCAGCGCAGGCCTCGGAAGAGCCTGCGAAGGCTGCGGACGAGCCTGCGAAGGCTCTGGACGACGTCGACGGTGTCGCCTCGGGCGAGCTCGAGCTGGTGTCGGCAGAGATCCCGCTTCCGCCGGCACATCCCCCGGAACCCGACTCGAGCCGTGTGTTCTCCGCCGAGCCGCCCGAGCCTCGGCCCGCGCCGCCCGTGCCCTCGGCGCCTCCTCGAGCGGCGCAGCTCGACTCCGAGCCCGCGCGTGCCGCGTCGGAGGTCGAGCCAGCCGCGCTCCCGACGCAACCGGAGCCTGGCGCGGCAGCCGCGCCCGAGGCGCAAGACGACCTCAACGGTCCGCCGCGCTGGCTGCTCGTCGCGCTCGTCGCGACCGTCGCCCTTCTCGGGGCCATCTTCGCGTGGATGCGATTTGGGCTCGCGCCCGCTCAGGAGCCCACGGCGTCTCTCGGTGCGATCCTGGACGACGAGGGCCAGCACGCCCTGCAGCCTCCGCGGGAGCCCGGCTCGAGTGCCTCGCACGACGAGCCCCGCGCGACCGGAGCGGCCGATTCGGGCCCATCCGAGCAGGGCCTCCCATCCGAAGAGGTCCTCCCATTCGCACAGGACGCGGCCGACCCATCGCCGGCCGAGCCACGAGAAGCGGCGGGCGAGCCAAGGCGCACCGCGGGTCTCGACGCCGCCGACACCACGGGCCGACAGGCGGTCGGACAGACCATGACGGGTCGACAGACCACCACGCGGGCACAAACCACGCGACCGCTCGCAACCGGCGGCATGCGCACGGGTGAGGGCACGATGGGTCGGAGCCGGACGACGGTTGTCACTGATCCAGGCTTCTGAACACCTTGGGCGCTGTCTCGTCAGCCCCTTCCCGCTCGCGGGCTGGGGGAGGGCCCTCGGTGAAGCGGTTGCCCGATCCACCCAGCTCCGCTCCGCGAAACAGAATCGCCTCGACGCGGATGATCCCCTCTCTCGGTGATTCTTCTTACAAGAGGCCGCGTTCGGCAGCCTTCAGCACCGCGCGGGTCCGGTCGCGCACCGCCATCTTGGTCAGGATGTTCGAGACGTGGTTCTTGGCGGTGCCCTCGGCGATGAACAACGCGCGCGCGATCTCGCGGTTCGAGTAGCCGGCGGCCAGCAGCCGCAGCACCTCGCGCTCGCGCGGCGACAGCGGCTCGCCCTCGGGCGTCGGCTCAGGCGCGAGCGCAGCCGCGAGGTTCCGTTCGGCGCGCGCGGTCAGCGCCGGCTGGATCACGGTCTCGCCCGCGGCCAACGCGCGCACCGCCGCGACCAGGCGGGTCAGCGTGACGTCCTTGAGCAGGAAGCCGCGCGCACCGGCGCGGACCACCTCGATCGCCGCGGCGTCGTCGTCGAAGGTCGTGAGGATCAGCGTGGGCGGCAGGGCGCCACGCGCCGCAAGCGCGGTCACCACGTGCAGCCCATCACCCTCGGGCAGCCGCATGTCGAGCAAGAGGACATCGGGGCGGGTCGCGAGCACGACCGAGACCGCCTCGGCGCCGCTTGCGGCTTCGCCGACCAGCGCGAGGTCCCCGGCCAAGCCGAGCAGCGTGCGGATGCCCTCTCGCACCAGCGTGTGATCGTCGACCAGCACGATGCGGATCACCGCGGCGCCCCCAGCGGCAGCATCGCGCGCAGCGCGAACGACGGCGCCGACATGATCCGCAGCACGCCGCCCAGCTCCTCGATGCGCGCCTGCATACCGCGCAGCCCGGCGCCCGCAGCCACGGTGGCCGCGCCGCAGCCGTCGTCGTGGGCCTCCACGGTGATCGAGGCGCCGTCCTCGGAGATCGTGATCCACAGGTTGCGGGCTTGGGCGTGGCGCAGCGTGTTGGTGACGATCTCCTGCACGCAGCGCAGCAAGCAGTGGGCGCGCGCGGCCTCGTCGACGCGCAAGTCCTCGGGCAGCGCGAGGTGGACGGTCAGCCCGGGCACGTCCTCGACCAGCGTGCGCAGCGCGACCGCGAGGCCGGCGCCGTCGGGCACGCTGATCGCGGAAACCACCTCGCGCACATTGCGCAGCAAGCGCGCGTTGACGTCGCGGGCCTTGCCGATGTGGACCGGCGCCTGATCGGGCGCGACGTGCGACGCGATCTCGAGCTGCAGCCCGAGGGCGGTCAGATCATGGCCGAGCACGTCGTGCAGCTCGCGCGCGATCCGCGTGCGCTCCTGTGCGCGGCTGGCTTCGGCGAGCAGGACGCGCGTCGCGCGCAGCTCGGCGTTGGCGCGGGCCAGCGCGCGTCGCGCCTCGGCCTCGCCGCGCACCACGAACACCGCGACCGCGGCGAAGCTCTGGAAGCCGAGCAGCGCGACCATCGCAGCGATGGCGTCGTGGAGCGGGCAGACGCGCGACAGGAAGGCGCCGACGACCAGCGTCTGCACCGCGATCCAGGTCGCGACCTGGCCGCGTGACATCACGAGCGCCGCCTGCGACGCGACGACGACGACGGCCAGCGCGCCGAAGTGGCAGGGCAGAATCGCGGCCATCGCGAGCATCGCTGGCGTCTGCACCGCGAGCGCGATCAGCCGGCGGGTGCGCCTACCCTCGGGCGCGTTCGCGCCGACGTGGAACGCCAGCGCAAACGCCGCAAACGATGCACACCACCCCGCAAACTGCGAGGTCATCGGCGCACCGGTGTCGATGACCGTGGGCACCACGATGATCACCAAGAGTGCGTAACCGACCAGTCGCAGCGCGCGCGGGACCTGCATCGACCATGATCGTACCGGACCAGGGGCGGGCAGCCATGGGCCAGAAGTCATGTTCTGCGCGGGCTGCGCCGGTTCGTGACTTTCGGCCCATGGCGGCGCCGCGACGGGCGGCGCACTGCTGCTCTTCATGAAGCCCATCTTCTGGATCCTGTCGTTCTTCGTGGCCGCGTGTGCATCGACCTCGCCCTTCTCGCCTGCCGCACCTGTGTCGCCAGCGCCGGGCATATCGACGGCAGCCGCCGTGGCCCCGGCCGCTGTTCCGATCGATCCGGCGTTGCGCGCGGTGCTCGCGGGATCGTTGCGGACAGAGCCCGAGCGCGCCCGCGACGGCGCACGCCACCCGGCCGAGACCCTCACGTTCTTCGGCTTGCGGCCCGACCAGCGCGTGGTCGAGCTCTGGCCTGGGAGGGGCTACTACACCGCGATCCTCGCCCCCTACCTCGCGGATCACGGCGCGCTCGCGGTGACCGTCTTCGACCCTGCTGGTGATCCGGCAGCGGAGAGCACGCAGGAGGCGCGGGCGACGCTCGCGCGTCTCGGGTCGAGCCCGCTGTTCGCGAACGTGGTGCCCCAGCGGATCGCGGCGCCCGACTACCGGTTGGGCGCCGATGGCAGCGCCGATCTCGTGCTGACCTTCCGCAACGTCCACAACTGGATCCCCGCGGGCATCGCGCCCGACGTGTTCCGCGCGGTCGCGCGCGTGCTCAAGCCGGGCGGCGTGTTCGGTGTGGTCGATCACCGCGCATCGCACGACCTGACCGCCGAGGAGGTCGGCAGGACCGGCTACGTGTCCGAGGCCCAGGTCATCGCGCTCGCCGCGGCCGCGGGCCTGGTGCTCGAGGCGCGCGCGGAGATCAACGCCAACCCGCGCGACACCCGGGACCACCCGAACGGGGTCTGGTCGCTGCCGCCGACCTTCGCCGGCGGGGACGTCGATCGCGCGCGCTTCGCGGCGATCGGCGAGAGCGACCGCATGACGCTCCGGTTCCGCAAGCGATGAGCGGGCGCGGGCCCACGCGACGAGCGGCGCGCTGTCTCCGTCTACCGTGGGATCAACCGCGAAGGTCGGCTCACCACCTCGCGCGTCGCGCGCTCGACGATGGACATCGCGCGCATCGAGGCTGCGTCGCGAGGCAGGTGCGCAACCGGCGCTTCGACCCACCCGACGGCGGCGAGGTCGACGTGGTGTTCTCCGTCCTCTTCGGGGCCGCCGGAGGCTGAGCCGGGAGGCGCTCGGTTGGGGCGCAACGTCCCGCTTCCGCAGCGATTGAGGCGTTGTGCCCCGCCCGAGGCTCCAGTTTCGCGGAGGGATGAGGCCCGCGCGTTGGCCCGCGCGATGCTTTGCGGCGGCGCATGACCCGCTGGCTCCTCACGAGCGCGCTTGCAACCGTCGTCGTCGTCGCGCCCCTCCAGGCCCAGGCTCCGCAGAGCGGCGAGCCCTCGGCCCCTCCACGCCCCGACGCGGGGCACGAGGAACACGCGAGCGGCGACCGCGCCGCGAGCCCACCGCACTCGTCGCAGACGACGGCGGCGGCGAGGGCCTCGACCACCGGCGCGGAGCCCACCCCGAGCGCGAGCGCGGAGCCCACCCCGAGCGCGAACGCGGAGCCGAGCGCGAACGCGGAGCCGAGCGCGAGCGCGGAGCCCAGTGAGAGCGGGAGCGCAACGCCGGCCTCGGGCGGGGAGCCCAGTCCGAGCGCGGGTGTGACGCCCGCCCCGAGCGCGGCGCCCGCCCCGACGGCCGGCTCGGGGAGCACCGCTCCGGCCTTCGAGGCGGTGGTCGCGGGGGTGCCCATCCGACTGACGGGGATCGTGCACGCCCACGTCGAGCTCACGCAGGGCGTGCAGTCCTTCGACTTCGCGACCGCCGTGGCACCGACCTCCGCCGTCAATCCCGCGGTACTGACGGATCCTTCGTCCCCGAACCTCTCGTTCCAGGTCCAGCAGACCCGCCTCGGGATGCAGATCGGAGATCCCAACAC
>JBKDQC010000657.1:0-16304 GCA_046342295.1 Deltaproteobacteria bacterium
GTTCTCGCCGAAGACGCGCTGGCCGGCCGCGTACGCCTCGCGGATCGCGCTCGCGGGCTTGGTCTTCGACACCGCCACGAGCGTGACGGAGCCGGGCGCGCGGCCGGCTCTCGACTCCGCGCGGGCGATGCGCGCACGAACCTCGGCCAGGCGCTCGGGGATCGTCGGCTCGCTCATCGCGCGTGCTCGCGGGCGGGCCAGCGCGCGATCGCGCGGCTCTCGAGGAGGAGCTCGATCGTCTCGGCGGCAGGCAGCCCGACGACGTTCGTGTAGCTTCCGCGGAGATCGGTGACGAAGCCCATCGCCAGGCCCTGGATCCCGTAAGCGCCCGCCTTGTCGCGGTGCTCGCCGCCCGCGAGATAGGCCTCGATGGCGGCGTCGTCGAGAGGCCGGAACGCGACCTCGGTGCGCACGACGCGCCCGCGGACGACGGCTTCTTCGCCTTCGCGCGTCACGGCCACGATGGCCGTGAGCACCTCGTGGGCGCGGCCCGAGAGCGCGCGCAACATGCGGCGCGCGTCGGTGTCGTCTTCCGGCTTGCCGAGGATCTCCCCATCGAGCACGACGGTGGTGTCGGCGGCGAGAACGACGCGCGCATCGGTGCCGTCGCGCTCGGCGATGCGTGCCGCCACCGTGCGCGCCTTGTCGCGAGCGATGCGCAGGACGTAATCCGCGGCGAGCTCGCCTTCACGCGTGGCCTCGTCGATGGCGGAGACCTCCACGTCGAAGTGCAGACCCAGCGTGCCGAGGATCTCGCGCCGGCGTGGCGAGGCGGACGCGAGCACGAAGCCGCGCGCGCTCATCCGGCGACCCCTTGTCGCTCCTCGAGATAGCGTCGGTATCGCCGCACGTAGGTGCGCGCGACCTGCGTCGCGTCGAGGCGCAGGATCTTGGCGAGCTCGTTCACGAAGCCACGGACGTAGACGGCCGCCGGCAGCGCACCGAAATCGTCGTTCTCGATCGCCGAGAGGTAGTTGAGACCGATCTTCGTGCGCCCCGACACGTCCTCGAGGCGGATGCCTTTGCTGTGCCGGACCGCGCGAAGAAGCGCTCCCGTGAAGTCCGTGTCCGGCGTGATCTCCGGCGCGGGGGGCAAGGGATCGTGCTCGCTCTCCCGGATGCGCTGGGGCTCGTCGTGCTCGGGCGAGGGCGGGAAGATCGACAGTTCGTACGGGCGGCGGCGCGAGGGGTCGAGCAGCACGTCGAAGGCTTCGTCGAGCCGCGTGCGCACGTGGTCGAGCTCGTCCGGCGTGAAGAGCGAGTAGCCCACGAGCGCGTCCGCGGCGTAGACGTCCTTGGCCCGCTTGTAGGCGCGACGCACCTCCTCGTCCGTCGCGCCGCGCTCGACCTCGAGCAGATCGTGGTGACTCTCCGGCGGCACCGTGCGCTGCGCGCGCTTCACCTTGCCCGATTCGAGGCCGAGGATGCGCCGCGCGATCTTCTCGACGTTCTTGGCGGCCTTGGTGCCGGGGCTCTCGATGAGGAGGAGCTTGCGGGCGCGCACCGCGCTCCAGACCGTGTCGTCGTGCTCGACGTGACCCAGGTACTCGATCGTGAGCCCGAAGCGGCGTCGCACGACGGTCTTCAGCGCGTCGCCGACCTCGAGGTCGGCGCGCAGGCGCGTCTGGTTGAGGACCAGCATGGGCTGGAAGCTCTCCATGTGATCGCGCACGCGGTCGGCGAGCGGGTGGCCGTCGTCCTCGAGCGCGCGCCAGAGGTCGAGCGGGGCCGGCGTGCCCCCGAGGCGGCGCGCGAACGTGACGAGCGTGCGGCGATCGGCGCCGGTGAGCCCGCGCGCCAGGCTGCGGAGGAATGCGCGCGCGAGAAAGCGGTACGTGTTCGCGAGCGAGGTCGGCTCGGGCACGGTCACGAACGCCGTGAGGTCCGCGCCCAGGAACGCGTCGATCGCGGCGCGCGTCGAGAGGCTGCCGAGATCGACGACCGCGTAGTCGGCGTCGCGGGCGCGAAGACTCTCGTAGAGCGCGCGCAGAGTCGTCGGCGCGCGCCGCGCCGCGAGCCCTTCGTCGAGCCCCGTGGTGACGAGCTGGAGCTGCGGCACCGCGGTCTCGTGCGTACCGATCGCGGGCTGCGCAGGCCCGCCGACGAGCGTGTGCAGGTTCGCACCGCCGCGGTCCGCGTCGACGACGAGCACCCGCCGACCGATCGACGCGAGGTAGATCGCGACGTTCGCGGCGAAGACGCTCTTGCCCACGCCCCCCTTCGCGCCGCCGACCGCCAGGATGCGGCATGCGCGCGGCGCGCTCGGAGGGGGCGGCGGCTCCGATGCCATCGGCAGCGTCGACAGCCGGCCGCTCGAAGCGGAGTCCGCGGCGCCGACCGCCCTCCCTTCGTGGGCCGCGGGCTCGAGCTGTTCGAGCGCGGGAGCCTCGAGTGGCGTGCCTGCACGCGCGGGCGGCGGCGGAGGGACGGGCGGTCGCTCGAGGCGAGGGGACGGGACCGCGATGGCCTCGAGGCGAACGACCTGCGTCGGGGCGCTGTCGAGCGAGCCCTCGTCGGAGAGCGCGTCGTGGAGCGGTGTCTCCTCGCGTGTCGCGGACGACGCTTCGCCCGTCACGGACCGCGCTCCCGCATCGGAGGTCCCGTCTCTCCCAACGGTCTCGTGCGCGACAGACGGATCGCGCGCGCTCTCGGCCGCGTGTGACGCTGTCGTGTCGCGCCGCGCGTCGGTCGCAACGTCGCCGCGCGTCTGCGAAGGCCCGGGAGGTGGGGGAGCGACGCTCTTGCCGCGCTTCTTCTTGGCCATGGGGACAGCTCGGGAAACGACCGCACGAGGGCCTAGCCCTACGGTCAGAGCAAACGCGGGCCGCGCGACCCTGCCCGTATTATTCTCTCGGTCGTGAAGACCTCGAGCATGTTGGTCTCTCACGAAGGGACCACGGAGCGCGCCACGGAGCGCGTGGCGGAGCGTGCCCTCGCGGAGCGCTCGACCAAGACGGGGCTGCTCGCGCCGGTGCTCGTGCTCAACCGCTCCTTTCAGCCGGTGCGCATCACGACCGCGCGTCACGCGTTCACGCTGCTCTATCTCGGTCGCGCGCGCGCCCTCGACGCGCGCTTCGAGCCTGTCGACTTCGAGCCATGGGCCGCCGTCGCGCCGGAGCCGAGCGACGACGCGATCGGGACGCCGCGCGGGCCCATCCGGGTGCCGCGTGTGCTGGTCCTCTCGGGCTACAACCGCGTGCCCTCGGCGCCGCTGCGGCTGTCGCGCCGCAACGTCTTTCTGCGCGACAACTTCACGTGTCAGTACTGCGGCGGCCGGCCCGCGGTGCGCGATCTCAACCTCGACCACGTCTTGCCTCGATCGCGGGGCGGAACCTCGAGCTGGGACAACCTCGTGACCTCCTGCCGCACCTGCAACGTGAAGAAGGGATACGCGACCCCCGAGGAGTGCGGGATGATCCCGCGGCACAAGCCGCATCGACCGAACTGGAGCATGGCGCTGCGCATGGCCGCGCCGACGACGCGCTTCGCGGAGTGGGAGCCCTTCCTCCAAGGCCTTCCGGAGTAGAGCCCGGCGCGAAGCAGACCTGCGGAGCGGAGCCTCTCGCGAGGAGCGTGGGGCCCCGCGCGAAGCGCGTCGCCGCGCCCTCGGCCCTCTGCGCCCGCGTCGCTCGAAGCTTCGGAGCGCAACCCTTCGCAGGCACGCTCGATAGGCGCGCGTCATGGGCCGAACCGCTCTCGCCTTCCCTGCGCTCGTCGTGCCTGCGCTCGTCTTGCCCGCGCTTGCCGCGTGCGCGCTCGCGGCCTGCTTCGAGGTGCCCGTCCTGCCAGCCCGGGACGCCGCGGGGCGCGATGCGCCCAGGCGCTTCGAGCCCACCGTACCCACGCTCTTGGGCGTCGAGGCCCTCGATGTCGCGGGGCGCGCCTGGCCGCTCGATGCGCTGCCGCGCTCGCTGGTGCTGCGGATCGGCGCCTCCGTGCCGCTCGCGGCGAGCGAGGAGGACGTGCTCATCGTGCGCGGATCGGCCGACTCCGCCTTGCGTGACGACCTCGCGCGAAGGCCGCTCACCGAGGCGACGCGCGCACGCCGGATCGCGGCCGACGTGGGGGTCGATGGCTCACGCCTCGTGCTGCGGCCCCGCGAGCCTCTCGAGCCTGGCGCGCGGATCACGGTCGCGGTCGCGGCCTTCGCGGCCTCGGTCGAAGGCGAGAGCCTCGCGGAGGCGTGGCTCGTCGAGGGCGTGGTCTCGAGCGCGCCCGACGCCGGCGCGCGCGCAGTCGCGGCGTTTCCGGCCGATGGGACGCCGGACGTTCCCACGAACGCCGAGCCCTTCGTGCTCGCGTTCGACGGCGAGATCGTGCCCGGGGAGGGCGCCGTGATCCTCCGTGCCTCCGACCGACCGATCGAGCACGCGCTCGGCCTGGTCCGTTGTGCACCGCTCGGCTTCGAGGCACCAGGCTGCCTCGTGGTCGCCCCTCTCTCGGCGCTGCCCGAAGGGCAATCCCTCACGCTCGAGACCACGGCCGCCTTGCGGGACGCGACCGGCGCCTCGGTGCCGCGGAGCACCATCTCCATGGTCACGGCGCTCGCAACCGACGTGCGCCCGCCCGCGTGGCTCGCGCCCTCGACGTGCCCGCTCGACGCAACGCAAGAGGGCGGAATCGGCTGCGTCGTCGCCACGGATCGCACGTGGTCGATCGCGCTCGAGACCGACGAGCCCGTCCGCTTCGAGCTCGCGACACGCGGCGGCGTGACCCGCGCCCTCGCGCCTCGCGGGGCAGCGAGCCTCTCGGTCGCCGGCCTTCCGTCCTCGCACCGAGAGGAGGGAGTGCTCACGGCCATCGACCTCGCGGGATTGCGCGCCGAGCGGACCCTCGTGGTCGCCACGACGCCGCCTCTCGCGTCGCTCACGATCACCGAGGTCTGCGCGGATCCCTCGGGGCCCGAGCCCGCGCAGGAGTGGGTCGAGATCGCCAACGTCGGTGAGGCGCCCGTCGGTCTCGCGGGGCTCACGATCTCGGACCGCGAGACGCTCGCGGGCGCTGCGCTCGCATCGAGCCGCATGCTCGCGCCGGGCGCGCGCGTGCTCGTCGTCGGGGATGGCTTCGACGCCGACCTCGCGGGCGCGCCACCGGGGGCGCCGCTCGTGGTCGTCGGTCGTACGATCGTCCCCGGGGGGCTCTCGAACGGCGGCGAGGCGCTCTTCCTCCGCGACGCCGACGGCCATCGCATCGCGCACGTGCCGGCGCTCGCCGGTGCGTCGGGGCGATGCGTCGTGCGGCGCGAGGGAGGTGATCCGCGGGCGGACGCGATCACGGAGTTCCACTACGATGCGTGCACCCCCGGGCGATGATCCTCCTTCACCGCGCGCCAGGGGCCACGAAGCCGTGACCCGCGTGCCCCGAACCCAGGCCCCCGCTGCGCCGCCTCCGAGCCGCACGGAGGCGAGCTTGCCGCTGCCGCCCGCGCCGAACGCAGCGCGCGAGGAGAGCTTCGTCGCGCGGCTCGAGTCGCACCGCTTCGTCGCGAAGGACGGCACCTTCGCGGTGGTCCATGCGCGGCGTGAGCCGAGCGGCGCGGCCATCGTGCTCGTGGGGGACCTCGCGGGGGCGAGGCTCGGAGAGAAGATCCAGTTCCAGGCTCGTCTCGAGCGCCACGCGGTCCATGGCGAGCGCTTCCGCGTGAGCTCCTTCGTGCCCGTGCTGCCCTCGACCCGCGAGGGCCTCGCGAAATTCCTCGGCGGGGGCCTCGTCTCGGGGATCGGGCAGCGCCTGGCCGCGCGGGTGGTCGCGAAATTCGGTGACCGCACGCTCGACGTGATCACGCGCGAGAGCGCGCGGCTCAAGGAGGTCCCGGGCCTCGGAGGCAAGCGCGGCGAGGCGCTCGCGGAGGCCGTGCGCGCGCGTCGCGGCGAGGCAGACAGCCTCGCGTTCCTCCAGGGGCTCGGCCTCGGGCCCGCGATCTCGCGCAAGATCTACGCGCGCTTCGGCGCGCGCACGGCGACCCAGCTGCAGGAAGATCCGTACCTCGCCGCGGAGGAAATTCCGGGCATCGGTTTCCTTACCGCCGATCGGATCGGCAAGGAGATCGGCATCGCGCCCGACGATCCGCGCCGCGCGCGGGGCGCGCTGCTCTACGCGCTCTCTCGCGGCGCCGACGACGGCCACACCTGTCTGCCGGTGGAGGAGCTCGCGCGGAGCGTACAAGGCCTCGGGGTGCCCGTGTCGCTGGTGCCTGCGACCCTCGAGGCGCTCGCGGCGAGCGCACAGGTCGTGGCCGAGGACGGCCATCTCTTCTTGCCCGAGCTGCACGAGGCGGAGGTGAGCCTCGCCGAGGGGCTGCGCGCGCGTCTGGCGCGGCGTCGCGCCCCTGCGAAGGCACGCGCGGCCATCGACCGCGTCACGGGCGCCGAGGGCGCGCTGCGCCTCGCGGACAGGCAGCGCGAGGCGGTCGAGCGGTCGACGGAGCTCGGTGTCCTCGTGCTCACCGGCGGCCCCGGGACGGGCAAGACGACGACCCTGCGCGCGATCGTCGCGGTGCACGAGGCGCTCGAGCGGCGCGTGGTGCTCGCCGCGCCGACGGGGCGCGCGGCCAAGCGGATGAGCGAGGCGACGGGCCGCGAGGCCAAGACCCTCCACCGCCTCCTCGAGTGGAACCCGGGCACGGCGACCTTCGCGCGCGACGACGAGAGCCCGCTCGAGGCCGACGTCGTCATCGTCGACGAGGCCTCGATGCTCGACGTACGCCACGGCGCCGCGCTCGAGCGCGCCGTGATGCGCGACGCGACGCTCGTGCTCGTGGGGGACGTCGACCAGCTCCCGCCGGTCGGTGCGGGTCACGTGCTCCGCGAAGTGATCGCCTCCGAGGCCGTGCCTCTGGTGCGTCTCGACCGCGTGTTCCGACAGGCCGAGGAGTCCGCGATCGTGCGCGGCGCCCACGCGATCGCGTCCGGCCAGGCGCCGACGTCCTCGCCGCGGGGGCACAAGGGGCCGGGTGAGCTCTTCGTCGTCGAGGCGCATGAGCCCGAGCGCGTCGTCGAGAAGCTTCGCGAGGTCCTCCGGCGGATCCCGCCCGCCTACGACCTCGACCCTCTGCGCGACGTGCAGGTGCTCACGCCGATGCGCAAGGGCCCGCTCGGGACCGACGCGCTCAACCAAGTGCTCCAAGCCGAGCTCGTCCCCGGGCACCAAGGGAAGTCACGCTTCCGCACGGGCGACAAGATCATGCAGACCTCGAACGACTACGAGCGCGAGGTCTGGAACGGCGACGTTGGCTGGGTGAAGCGCGTGGTCGACGGCGTCACGTACGTGGACTTCGACGTCGGCGAGACGAGCTACCGCGACGACGAGCTCGAGGGGCTCGTGCTCGCGTACGCCGCCACGGTACACAAGAGCCAGGGCTCGGAGTTCCCGGCGGTGGTGCTCGTCCTGCACGGGAGCCACCACGTCATGCTCGCGCGTCCGCTGCTCTACACGGCCATCACGCGTGCGCGGCGGCTGGTGGTGATCGTCGGCGAGCCCGGCGCGATCGCTCGCGCTGCGCGCAACGTCGGCTCCACGCGCGTGCACGGTCGCCTCGCCGCGCGTCTGCGCGCGTGATCAGCGCACCGCCAGCGCCGCCATGATCGCGTCGTGGAACGCGGGCCGAAAGCCCTTGATCTTCTCGTTCGCGCGGCTCGGACACACGCGGTTCGAGAGCAGCGTGATCACCACGTCGGCCACCGGATCGCACCAGATCGAGGTGCCGGTGAAGCCGAGGTGCCCGAACGTCTGCGCGCTCATGCGCTTGCCCGCGGAGCTCTCGCCGGCGCTCTTGCCGTCCCAGCCCAAGCGGTGCGAGCCGCCCTCGCGTACGGCGAGCGCAGCCCGCAGCGTGGCCTGCGAGACGAGCGGCGCGTCCGCGCGCCCCATGGCGGCGTCGAGCACGGCGCGGCCGAGCGCGCCGATTCCCCGCGCCGTCGCGAACACGCCGGCGTGACCGCTGACTCCGCCGAGCGCCGCGCAGTTCTCGTCGTGGACCTCACCGCGCACGACGCGGCCGCGCCACTCGTCGCGCTCGGTGGGCGCGACCCGCCTCGCGAGATCGCGGAGCTGCTCCGGCGACAAGGCGCTCGGATAGCAGAGGTCGAGCGCCCCGAGGCCGAGGGGCTCTACGATCTCGCGCCGGAGGTGCGTGGGGAGATCGCAGCCCGTGGCGCGCGCGACGACCTCGGCCGCGACGATGTAGCCGAGATCGCTGTAGACGGCGCGGTTCGGGCGGCCCTCGTCGCCGCGGCGCGCCGCCTCGGTGAACATCCAGCGCCGCGCCGCGCCCGAACCGAGCTCGTGGGGCACGTCGAGGTAGAGGCCCCCCCACGAGGCCATCCCCGCGCGGTGGCTGAGGAGCTGCTCGAGGGTCGCCGCACCGCCCGGAGTCCCGCGCACGTCGGCGACGAGCTGCTCCGCGCGCAGCTCGAGCGAGAGCGCGCCGCGCTCGACCAGCCGCAGGCAGAGGGTGGCGAAGATGGGCTTCGTCAGCGAGGCGAGGTCGTAGATCGTGTCCTCGACGACGGGCTTGTTCTTCTCGAGGGCGAGCGCAGCGGGCGCGAGCATGCCTGCGTGTGCGCCCACGGTCTCGAGGGCTCCGGCGCTCGTGCGGTAGGAGACCCCTGCGGTGGCGCCTGGAAACACGTACCCCGTGACGCCTGCGCCGAGCAGTCGTGTCGCTTCCGTTCGAACGCGTTCTCGACGCGAGCTGTCCACCCGCCTCAACCTCCGTGCCTCGAGAGGCGTACGAGGACCCCACCTCGAGCGTGGGCTCCCAGGGTAAAGGAGCGTCTTGCCCCGCGTCTACGCCTGCGTGCATCGGGCGCCTTCGCGGTGGGACCGCTCACGCCGGGCGTGGCAAGGTCGGCCCCATGACCTCGCCTCTCTCGTTCGCGGCGCCAGAGATCGCCTCGATCTCCGTGTTTTTCAAGGAGTCCGCGGAAGACTTCGAGGTGCACGAGATCCCCGCGTACCTGCCCTCGGGGCAGGGCGAGCACCTCTACGTTCGTCTCGAGAAGCGAGGCCTCGACACCGACCGCGCGATCCGTGCGCTGGCCGAGGCGCTCGGGGCCGCGCCGCGGGATGCGGGCTACGCGGGGATGAAGGACCGCCACGCCGTGACGACGCAGTGGGCGAGCTTCTCGAGCAAGCGATCTCCCGAGGAGGCGCTGGCGCTCGAGGTCCCGGGGGTTCGTGTGCTCGAAGCGTCGCGGCACGCGAACAAGCTCCGCACGGGGCACCTCGATGGAAACCGCTTCGTCGTGACGCTTCGCGGTCTCGAGCCGGCGAGGCGCGGCGATCTCGAGCGCACGCTCGCGTGGCTGGTCGCGAACGGGACGCCCGCCTACTTCGGGACACAGCGCTTCGGGCGCGAGGGCGACAATGCTGCGCGCGCGCGACGCTGGATCGTGGACGGCGGGCGCGCGCCCGAGCGGCCCTTCGAGCGCAAGCTGCTCGTGTCTGCGCTCCAGTCCGAGATCTTCAACGTGCTCCTCGACGCGCGCGTCCGGGCCGGCGAGCTCGGTCGCGTGATCGACGGCGACGTGGTGCGCAAAGAAGACTCCGGCGGTCTCTTCGTGGCCGACGATCTCGCGGAGGTGCAGGCGCGCGCCGATCGACTCGAGGTGAGCGCCACTGGCCCCATGTTCGGCGCCGAGATGCGCTGGCCCGAGCGCGAGGCCAAGCGGCGCGAGGAAGACGCGCTCGCCGCAGCGGGCCTCTCGCGCGAACACCTCGAGCGCTTCCGGCGCGCGGGCGAGGGCGCGCGACGCGCGTACCGCGTGCTCGTGCGAGACGCCTCGATCGAGGGTGAAGGAGACGTCGCGACCGTGCGCTTCACGCTGCCGCCGGGCGCCTATGCGACCGAGGTGCTGCGCGAGCTCACGCGCGGCGGAGCGGTCGAGAGACGTGCGCGACGCGAGGACACGCCAGGACCATCGGACTCGCGGTGACGGCGCGGGTGCCGAGCGCCGACTCCTCGATTCGCGCGGTCAGAAGAGCGCGCCGCACCAGACGCCTTCGAAGATCGTGACGTTGTTGCCTTCGCGGCACTCGCCTGCGACACCCTCGGCGTCGGCGACGACGTAGACGTCGAGCGCTTCGCCTGGCTCGCGCGGCGCCGAGGGCCAGTCGCACGTGACCCTCTCGCACTCGCCGACGTCGAGGTCTCCGACGCTCGCCCCTGAGCAGATCTCCATGCCGCCTGCCGCCGGATCGCCCACGAAGAAGCCGACCGACACGCCCGAGCCCACCGGCTCCGTGCCGCGGTTGCAGACACGCGCCTGAAGGCGCGCCGTCGTGTCGGAGCACGAGAGCGGGCTGCCGCCGGTCGTGAGATCCGGCGCCGCGCCGGGCACGAGATCTCCCTGCACGTTCTGACGGAAGTTGTTGAGCGAGGCGTCGCGCCAGTTGGCCATCGCGGCGCTCGTGCGCGGGATGGTCCCGTCCTCGTCCACGTTCGTCACATGGTAGGCGTGCTGGTTCCAGATGCGGCGCGAATTCACCCAGCGATCCGCGGCGTCTCGGTAGACGCGGATGCCGCGCGTGCCGATCGGCCGCGAGGCGCGGCACGTGTTGCCGGTGCCGGGCGTGCCCGCGGGGGGTGCGACGCACACGAAGGCCGCGCGGTCGCAGCCCGCGCCCTCGCAGCACTCCGCGTCGGCCGTGCAGCGACACAGGCCCTCGACACACACGCCCGAAAAACAGTCTTCGGCCCCGCCGCAGCGCAGCCCTGGAAAGATCGGATCGGTGTTGCGCGGGCCGAGGCCGAAGCCGGTGCAGTCACGCCCGCTGTCGGCGCTGCCGCAATTGTAGTTGTCCCCGATCACGATCTCGGCGTTGAAGTCACCGTCGAGGTCGGCGACGACGGGGTTCTCGTACCAAGTGCACGAGCTGCGCGACTGGCTGAAGAGCACCTGCCCGCTCGAGCCCGAGTAGACACGGATGAAGCACTCGTCCCCATAGACGGCCTCCGCCGCGCCATCGCCCTCGAAGTCGAAGATGCTCGAGCCCGTGACGTTGCTCGACTGATCCTGTGAGCGCTGCGTCCAGAGGATTCCGTCGGTCCGTCCGCTCGCGCAGGTGCCCGAGCCACCGCCGGCCACGCAGTCGAGGTCGAAGACCGTGTAGGCAGAGCCGCCCGCGCTCGCGAGCTCGGGGCGCCCGTCGCCGTCGAAGTCTCCGATCGTCGGAGGCCCACCCGTGCCGCCGCCCGGCAGCGTCACCGGGCCGAAGACGACCGTGCCATCGAGCGTCTGCACGCGCGCCGCGCCGGAGCTGATCACGGCGATCTCCGGCGTGCCCGCGGGCAGCATCGCGCCGCCGGGGAAGTCGCCGAAGTCGGCGACCGCGGTGAACCCGGGCGCTTGCGTCGAGGTCGAAACCGGGTCGAGCGACCAGCTCCGCGTCGCCGGGCTCCACTCGCGCAGCGCGTCACCGTTCACGTGCTCGAGGCGGCCGTCCGCATCGACGTCGAGCACGACGGCGAACTGTCCGGCCGAGTACTCCGGGGCTGCGCCCATGCCCCCGAGGTAGGTGCCATCGGCCGAGAACACCATCGTGCCGCGGAGCACCTCGGGCGCGCCGTCGTCGTCCAGATCGACGATCGTGGGGCCTGCCCAGCCCGCGCCCGCGGGGTTGAAGGCCTCGCCTGTCGACGTGCGCGAACGCCACAGCACGGTCCACGCGCCCGTCGCGTCGTCGTAGGTGAACGCGACGAGGCCACCGCCGGCCTTGTACGCGACGATCTCCGCGCGCGCGTCCCCGTCGAGATCGCCGAGCGCCGGCGGCGAGCTGTGCGAGACGAGCTGGAGCGACCCGAGCTCGGCCTGCTGCGCGCAGGTGCGTCCGTCGAGGATGCGGATCACGCCGCTCGGCAGCTCGCTCGAGCCGTCGACGCCGTCGTCGAAGACCGCGACGATCGACGGGCGCGCGGGCCCGTCGGGGGCCCGGCCGATGGCGAAGTCCACCACCATCGGCGTCGTGAGCACGTGCAGGTGCGCGGGGAAGGCATCCATCGCCGGCGCCTCCCGGAACTCGCACTGCACCGTCGGCGCGAACGCGCCCGCGACGATCAACCGCGTGCAGCTCGGATCGGAGACGCGATCGCTCGGCACGCCGTAGGGGACGCACATCCCGCCGCCGGGCGCGTCGGTCGCGCAGTAGGTGTCCCCCGGGCATTCGTCCGTCTCCGTGCACCGCCGACCCATCGGCACGCAGCTGTCCCGGTAGCACGACTCGCGCTCTCGGCAGCACGCCGCGCCGCACGCGACCGCGCAGGGAGGCGCGTCCTCGGCGCTCTCGGCGTCCGCGAGATCGACGCCGTCGGCGGCCGCGTCGCGTGCGATCGAGCCCACGCAGCGAGAGTCCACGCATGTCTGCCCGGGGCCGCACTCGCTCGAGCTCTGACACGTCCTCGTGGGCGTCCCCGGGGCGCAGTCGCATGCGACGAGCGACGAGGACAGGAGGGCCAGGCACAAAGCACGGAGCGCGGTCATCGCGCCAGTATTGCAGCGCCGTCGCGCCTCAGGTAGCGCCAGCGATGCGACAGATCGCGCTCGCGAGCGCGACGTCGAGCGCGGTCACGCGGTTGCCGGCGTCGTGGGTCCGGAGGCGGATCTCGACCCGCCCGTAGACCTGAAAAAGCTCCGGGTGATGCGCGAGCTCCTCGGCCTCGAAGGACATGCGTACGAGGAACGCGACCGCGTCCCGGAACGTGGGGTACTCGTAGACGCGGACGAGCGCGTCGTCTTCGTGGCGCCAGCCCGGCAGGGTCGAGAGGGCCGCGCGGAGCTCCTCCTCGGAGAGAGGTCGGCGCGAAGGATGAGAGGTGAGCATCCGGACAGCGTACGCCGTGCGGGATCGCAAGCGTGCACTTGCCCATACCCCCCGGTCTCGTCTTTCATTCCGCGGCGCGGCCGCCGCCGCGCTCCGGAGGAACGGTGATCGAGCTCTACGCGTGGATCGGTGCGTCGCTGGCAGCGAGCGGCGCCCTCGTCGGCCTCCTGGCCTGGATGCATCACTCGCCGCGCCTGGCGCACCTGCGCATCCGGCAGGGCATGGCGATGCGCATGGGCGTCGGACACCGCGCCCTGATGGGCGCGATCACGGCCGTCCTCTCCCTCTCCATGACGCTCGGCCTGCCCTACCTGCTCTTCGACACCTTCTTCACCTCGGCGTCGGCTCCCTGGTGGAAGATGGCGCTCCAGGGCGTGGGCATCGTTCTCGTGTACGACTTCACGTACTACTTCCTGCACCGCCTCATGCACGCGAAGGCGCTCATGCCGCTCGTGCACTACCAGCACCACCGCGCGGTGAATCCGAGCTCGCTCGAGGCCTTCTACCAGCACCCGGCCGAGCTCGTCGCCGGCCTCGCGCTCTTCTTCTTCGCCACGTGGGTGATGAGCCCCATGCAGCCCGTGGTCTACGGAGTCGTGTTCTTCTTCTACTCGACGATCAACGTGCTCGTTCACTCCGGCATGCAGTTCAGGACCCCGCTCCTGGCGCCGATCGACTACCTCACGCGCAAGCACCACGCGCACCACCTCGTCGACGGGCGCAAGAACTACGCGACCCTCACCCCCTTCTGGGACCTGCTGTTCCGCACCTCGATCTGACCCCGTCAGAGCACCCCGGCCGTTGCGCGGGTCGAGCGGCCCCGCCGCCGCGGCGCTGGAGGTTCGGTCGGCTGCGGGCCCCGGGCCCTGCGAGAGTCGCCGCGTGCGCCTGATCGACCGACTCCCCGCCCGCGCCCACACCTCCGCCGACGCGAGCCCCGAGCTCTTGCTCGAGCGCTTCGTCGACCACGCGACGGCGAAGGGCCTGACGCTCTACCCGGCGCAGGAGGAAGCGATCCTCGCTCTGTTTTCCGGGCAGCACGTGATCCTCAACACCCCGACGGGCTCCGGAAAGTCGCTCGTCGCGCTCGCGCTTCACTTCAAGACCCTCGCCGACGGCGGGCGCACCTACTACACGGCGCCGATCAAGGCCCTCGTCTCCGAGAAGTTCTTCGCGTTGTGCGACGAGCTCGGTGCCGAGAACGTGGGCCTCATGACGGGCGATGCGTCCGTCAACCGCGACGCGCCGGTGATCTGCTGCACGGCCGAGATCCTCGCGAACGTCGCGCTGCACGACGGGGTCGACGCGGACGTCGACACGGTCGTCATCGACGAGTTCCACTTCTACGGCGACCGGGACCGCGGCCTCGCGTGGCAGCTCCCTCTGCTCGTCCTCACGCGGGCGCAATTCCTCCTGATGAGCGCCACGCTGGGCGACGTCGAGTTCTTCGCGAAGGATCTCGAGGCGCGGAGCGCGCGCGAGGTGGCGATCATCCAGTCCGTCGAGCGGCCGGTGCCGCTCGACCACGTCTACTCGGAGACGCCTCTGCACGAGACCCTCGCGGATCTGATCGAGAAGGGGAGATCGCCCGTCTACGTCGTGCACTTCACGCAGCGCGCCGCGGCCGAGCTCGCCCAGGACCTGATGAGCGTCGAGGTCGTGACCAAGGATCGCAAAGCGAAGATCAAGGAGCTCACCCGCGGCTTTCGGTGGGACTCGCCGTTCGGCAAAGATCTCGCGAAGTACGTGCACCACGGGGTGGGCATCCACCACGCGGGTCTGCTCCCGAAGTACCGGCTGCTCGTCGAGAAGCTCGCGCAGCGGGGCCTCCTCGCGGTGATCTGCGGGACGGACACGCTCGGTGTCGGCGTGAACGTCCCCATCCGCACGGTGCTCTTCACCCAGCTCTGCAAGTTCGACGGCAAGCGGACCGCGATCCTCTCGGTGCGTGACTTCCAGCAGATCGCGGGGCGGGCGGGCCGCAAGGGCTTCGACGAGGCCGGCACCGTGGTCGTGCAGGCGCCCGAGCACGCGATCGAGAACAAGGTCGCCCGCATGAAGGCGGAGGGCGACCCGAAGAAGCTCAAGAAGCTCGTGACCAAGAAGCCGCCCGAGAAGGGCTACGCCCACTGGGACGAGCAGACCTTCCAGCGCCTCGCACACGGCAAGCCCGAGACGCTCGAGTCGCGCTTCCAGGTCACGGGCGGCATGTTGCTCGAGGCGCTCGATGGCGCCTACCGCCGAGGCGAGGACGGCTGCGCGGTGATCGAGCACCTCATCCGCGAGAGCCACGACGGCAGGAAGCAGAAATTCTCGCATGCCCGCCAGGCCATCCGCCTCTTCCGTTCGCTCTCGCAGGCCAAGATCCTCGAGACCGTGCGAGAGGACGGCAAGCGCCTCGTGCGCGTGAATACGGACCTCCAGGAGGACTTTTCGCTTCACCACGCGCTCTCGCTCTACGTCGTGGAGGTCGCGCGCCGGCTCGACCCGACCGATCCCCTGCATGCGCTCGACGTGCTCACGCTCGTCGAAGCCACGCTCGAGGACCCGAGCACGCTTCTTATGCGTCAGCTCGACTACCTCAAGGGCGAGAAGCTCGACCAGCTCAAGGCCGACGGCGTGCCTTACGAAGAGCGCATGGCGGAGCTCGAGAAGGTCGAGAACCCCAAGCCCCGCCTCGAGCTGCTCGTGACCGAGCTCGACGCGTTCGCGAAGAAGCACCCCTGGGTCTCCGAGAGAGACCTCCTGCCGAAGTCGATCGCGCGGGACATGTTCGAGCGCGGGCTCTCGTTCTCCGAGTACGTGCGCGAGTACGGGCTCGAGCGCGCCGAGGGGCTCCTGCTCCGCTACCTCTCGGAGGCCTACAAGGGTCTGGCGCAGACGGTGCCCGAGGAGGCCAAGACGGACGACGTGCTCGACCTCGAGGACTGGCTCCGCACCGTCGTGCGCAGCGTGGACTCGAGCCTCCTCGACGAGTGGGAGCGGCTCGCGCGAGGGGGCACGAGCGTCGAGCTCGCGCGGCCGACCGACGAGATCCCGGAGGACCGCGAGGTCGATCTCACGGAGAACCCGCGCGCGTTCGGGGTGCTCGTGCGCAACGCGGCCTTCCGCTTCGTCGAGCGCCTCGCGCGCAGACGCTGGGGCGAGGCCGCGCGTTTGCTCAGCCCCGAGGATGGCGTCGCGATCGAGCCGGCGCGGCTCGAGGCCGAGCTCGCGCCGTACTTCGAGGAGCACGCGCGCATCCGCACCGACGGCGCGGCGCGTGCGCCGATGCACACGAAGCTCGAGAAGGACGCGCGCGGCCTCGCGGTGACGCTGACCCTTCTCGCCGACGCCAGCGAGGACGCCGGCGAGGGCGAGCAAGGCGAGACGGCGTGGGCCGTCGAGCTCTTCGTCACCTATGCGCGATCGCGCAAAGAGATCGCGCTCGAGCTCGTCCGCATCGGCCCGACCTGAGAGACTGAGAGCACGTGGCACTCGGATGG
>JBKDQC010000658.1:0-2138 GCA_046342295.1 Deltaproteobacteria bacterium
AGGGCTCGACCGCCATCACCTCGTCCTGCGTGAGCATCGAGTTCAGCGGCTGCGGGAAGCCTCCGAGCACGCGGCTCTGACCCTTCCAGCCAAGGGCGAAGAGCGGATCCTTGAGCCACGCCTGGAGATGCAGCGTCGCGAGCTCCCGTTACCATCCGGGGTACAGTTCGTACGGACTACGGTCCCCGGTCCGCTAGCCCGATCACCCGCGAGTCGATGACGGAGCACTACGGCGGCCTCGCGAGAGCGATGGGTGCGCGAGCGGGCGCCGAAGCCGTGCACGCGCCCGTGCTCACCGAGGCGTACGCGCGAGGGTGCGAGCTCTTGCTGTCGCTCGCTCCGCACGAGGTCGCGCGGTTTGCGGAACCCGTCGACGTGAGCGACGAGGACGTCGACCGATGGCTGCGCGAGGGGGGTGAGGCGCCTTGGCCGGGACCATCAATTACGCGAACGGCTTCCTCCTGACCGCTCGCAGCTTCGTCGACCCCAACTGTTGGGGCGGATCATCGCCACGAAGGCGGCGTTGGCCAGCGACTGGCCAGACCTACCGGCGGAGGAGGACGAGGTCTTCATCCTCCCACCCGTCGGTCGGGCACACGCGAGGCGGGTGCGCGGCACTGCGTTGCAGATCTTCCACAACCTCACGGACACAGGCGCGCATGCGCGTCGTGGGAGGCTCGGATGGTGCGAGGGATCTCGTGGACGCTGCCCGTGCTCGCGCTGCTCTTGGGGAGCGCGTCGGCGTCGGCGCATGGCGGTGGGGTCATCGCGTGCTCGAGGTCGTCGGCGGCTCGGCGCTCACGGGTGCCCCGCAGTGCGGACAGGCCGCGAGCTCCGCCGTGTGCGGTCCCTGGCAGTACGCGCAGATGCGGTGACCCGCGCGCGCGCCGGGCACCGCCACCAGGCCCAGGCCCGCGTCGAGCAAGGTCTTGGTGCTCACGAGGTCGCGGTCCTGTGCGGGCATCCACACCACCTCGAGCGCGACGAGCTCGTCGACGGTGAGCCGCGACAGCTGCGTCAGGAGCGCGCTCACACGGTCCGGCGTGGGCGGGCTCACGTCGGAGAGGTCAGCGGACGCCGCGACGACGAGGGTGACGAGGACGACGCCGCTGCCATGTTGCTCTGCCGAGCCGACGATGCTCACCGTCGTGTCCTCGACGCGCTTGCCATCGGTCGCGCGGATGACCTCGTGCGCGAAGCCGGCCCGCGCGTCGAGGGCGTGCTTGCGGAACGTGCCTTCCGCCTGGGCCATCGTCGCGGGCCTGCTGTCGTCCGCCCCCAGGAGCACCCAGGCGCTCTCGCATGCCCTCATCGCATCGACGGTCACGCGCAGGAGAGCGAGCAGCCCCTTGCGGCTTCGTGTGTCACCGCTCTGCGCGAGCTCGACGAGGCGCTTCTGGAGGAAGGGGCGAGCATCGCCTGCGACGGCGATGCGGATCCGCGAGACGTCGACCCGAGCCCAGACGTCGCTCGAGGCCGGCGGGATGTGGCTGACCACATGGTCCGGTGGGGTCCAGCGCCTCCTGCGTGGGGCGAACACGAACCACCCGAGCACCAGGAGCACCAACCCACCTGCGACCAGCACCGTCGTGTCGAGGTGAGAGGATCGGCCGCGCGCACGGTGCGACAGGCCGCCTCCACCCGAGCCGCCCCACGAGCTCGAGCCCGACGACCGGGATGAGCCCCCGAAGCCGCCCGATGAGCTACCAGAGCTGCCGGAGGAGTGGGAGCCCGAGGAGCCGGAGGAGTGGGAGCCACCGAAGTGACTGCCACCGAAGTGACTGCCGCCGAACGAGCCCCCCGTGTGCTGGGCGTCCACCGTCGAGGTGGCGAGCAGGGTGGCAGCAACGACGACGAGCCATGCGCTCTGCGCATGACGGAACGCTCGAATCATCCGGAGAGAGTGCCACACGCTCGCGTGCCCTTGTGGCCACCGCATGAAGTACGTGGCGACGATCTTCGACAAGAAGGGCCTCGCGCGCCTCCTGCGTGCCAAGGGCTTGCCGCATCACCTCGAGGCCATCCGCCCCGCCAGAGGGCCACCGCAGCAGGATGTCGACTTCGGCCCGTGACCGCCGCCGCGGTGCGAGGAGCCCGCGCCACGGCACACGTGCGCCCCGAGCACGGCGCGGGCGCCA
>JBKDQC010000659.1:0-2481 GCA_046342295.1 Deltaproteobacteria bacterium
GCGGTGGCGCGCTCGGGGGCGGCAGTTCGGGCGGCGCGGTCGCGCGCCCCGCGTCTTCCTTCGTGCTCGTCGGGGACGTCGACGGCGCTTGTCTCATGACGCTCGCGGCACGCGCGACCTCGGGAGCGATCTCGCGCGGTCGGTTCCGCTCTTGACGCGCGCGCAAGACCTCGAGCGTCCCGAGCGGCGCAGGCGCGGCGGTGGCGGGTGCGGGGCGGCGTCGGGGCGCGAGGCGCGCGAGGAGAGCGCGCGCGCGCTCGGGAAGGACGAGCCGACGGAGCGCGACGGACACGAGGAGGAGCCACATCGCGGCGAGCAGCAGCTCGGGCCAGAGCGCGCGGTGTGCGTACGTCGGCGCGGGGCGATCGAGGAAGACCTCGCGGAGGCTCTGCCGCGCGATTCCGCCCGTGGCGGCAGCGATCTGAGAGAGCAGGGCGTGGTCGGTGCCCTCGCCGCGAAGCTCGTCGCCGCGACCTCGGACGAGCCCGGCGGAGCCGACGATCGAGCCCTCGCCGTCGTCGTCGAGCTCGCGCACGGTGACGAGGTAGCTGCCCGGCGCGGCGCCGTCGAAGACGGCCTCATAGCGTCCGGGTCCCGTCTGCTCGAGCGTGACCTGCTCCGAGACGCCCCCAGGGCCCGAGACGGTCGCTAGCAGATCGAGGTGGTTCCGGAAACGCCCGTGGTCGTCCATCGCCTCGACGCGGATCGAGCCGCGGTTGCCCTCGATCTCCGCGTCGATCTGCGCGTCGCTCCGCTCGGGCGCCCGGGCGAGCGCGCGCGCGAGCTGGCCGAAGAACGGCGCATAGCCGGGCCAGCCGAGCCACGGCCTGCCAAAGCGCCCGCCGGCGTCGGTCGTGAAGACGGCGCTCTGGCCCACCCCGGTGCGCCACGTGGCGAGCAGCGGATCGTCATCCTCGGAGCCGTCGCGGTGTGCGGCGAGCAAGACGGTGGCACGCGGCCGCGCGTTGACGACCACGTAGCCCCCCAGGCGCGGCGCGGAGCGGAAGTCGATCCCGCGCATCAGGTCCGAAGGGCCGCCGACGCGGAGCGCGAACGGCTCCTCCACGAGCGCGCTGCGGCTCGCGGTGATCGTCTCCTGCGTGAAGATGCGCGGGAGCTCCGACATGTTCTCGACGATGTAGAAGCGCCCGCCGCCGATGCGCGAGAGCGCCTCGAGCTCGGGGCTGTCGGGGCCGCGGCCCATCGACACGATCGAGGTCGTGATGCCGTCTCGTGCGGCCGCGCCGACGAGGTCGCGCGCCCGGGACATCTCCTCCGAGTCGCTCCCGTCGGAGAAGAGCAGGAGGTGCTTGAGCTGCGTCTCTTGCGCACGAAGTTGCGCGTACGCGCCCTCGAGCGCGACGTCCACGTAGATGCCGCCGCCGCCCGGCGCTGCGCGGCGTATGACCGCGCCGAGCGCCTCGGGGTTCTCGACCGCGACCATCGGTAGGGTCCAGGTGATCGCGGTGTCCACGTGCTCCACGGCGATGCGGTCCATCGGCGAGAGCAGCGCGGCGCTCCGTGCGGCGGCCTCGTTGGCGAGGTCGAGCTTCATCAGCCCGGGGGAGACCTCCACCGTCATCGACCCGCTCTTGTCGATGGCGATGACCATCGCGAGCGAGGCGCGGTCGCGGCGCTGGCGCAGGTCGAAGGTGGCGGGGAGCACCTCCTCGAGCGGCGTGTACGCGTAGCCACCGAGGCCAAACGCGTCGCGCGCTCCGAGCATCAGGAGACCGCCGCCGAGATCGCGGACGTACGCGCGGAGCGCGGCCATCTGGCCCTCGGTCAGCGAGCGCGCGTTGAGGTCGCTGAGAATGACGAGGTCGTAGGAGGCCAGTTCTGCGAGCGTCAGCGGGAGGGCCGTCCTGTCGCCGAGCTCCACGTCGGGGCCCGCAGCGCGGATCGCGGCGACCAGGGCCTCGGCCTCCGGTGGACGGTCCGCAAGCACGAGCACCCGCGAGCGTCCCGTGATCCGGAGGAAGCCGCCCCCGACGTTGTTCTCGGTCGAGACGTCCGCGGACGGATCGAGGGGCTCGAGCTCCACGTCATAACGATGCACGCCGGGCTCGCTCGTCCCGTCACGCAGGCTCAGGACATCCGAGCCCGGGTCGATGCGCGTCGTCGTCTCCGCGATGAGCTCGCCGTCCCGCCGGACACGCACGCGCACCTCGGCTGCCTCCGTGGCGCGCGTCACGATGCGCACGTCGACCGGCTCGTCTGGGTTCGCGGTCGGAGGGACGAGGACACGATCGACCGCCACCTCGGCGCTCGCGGCCCGCTCGATCGCGTACGTGTCGATGGTGACGCCGCGGGCCCCCGCGATCTGCGCAGCCACGAGCGCATCGCCGCCCGTCTCGACGCCATCCGAGAGCACGACGAGGTGCGGGGTCGCGGCCGCGGGCAGGTCCGCCAGCGCGCGCCGGATCGCCGCGTCGATGTCGGTGCCGTCCCGCGCGATCGACGCGGTCGTGCGGCCGATCT
>JBKDQC010000660.1:0-7723 GCA_046342295.1 Deltaproteobacteria bacterium
GGCTCGCGCCGGCGGGAGCCCTGCGCGTGCGGGTCGGTGCGCTGCCGCTCGAGCTCGAGGACGGCAGCGCCCGGATCGAGCTCGCCGCGGGGCGAGCGCTCGTGCGCGGCCTGCGTGTCGTGCTCGACGTGCAAAGCGACGAGACCGATCCGGTCCACCCCGAGACCGAGGAGCTCCGCGCGCTCCGAAGACGCCTCCGTGCCATCGCCCTCGAGCTCGACGCGCTTCGTGCGCGCTTCGAGCGCGCCACGGGGCTCGCCATCCCGGAGCGTCCGGCGCGCGACCACGGCCGGCCGCCGCCCCCCGCTCCCGATCGCGGCCGGCTCGAGCTGCTCGAGCTGCGCTTCGCGCTCCAGCGGGAGGCGCGGGAGCAGACCCAGCGCCTCGAGCGAGAGAGACTTCAGCTCGAGCGGAGGCTCGAGACCACGCTCGAGCGCGAGAACAAGCGGAGCACTGACGCTGCGCTCCGGCACCGGGTGCAGAAGGCCGTGGAGATCGAGCTCGAGCGCGCGGACGCAGACGCCGTGCTCGCGCTCGTCTACCGGGTCCGCTCCGCGGTCTGGGCGCCGAGCTATCGGTTGACGTTCGACACGCGCGCGCGGCGCGCACGCCTCGCGATGGGCGCGGTCGTCGCGCAGTGCACCGGAGAGAACTGGCGCGGCGCCTCGCTCTCGGTGTCGACGGCGCGCATGGATGGCTGGTACGACCTCCCCGAACTCGCGAGCTTGCGCATCGGGCGCGCGCAGCCGCTCCCTCGGACCGGCTACCGCCCGCTGCCCGAGGGAGGCGCGGCGCTCTTCGCCGACCACGACCGCGCGTTTCGCTTGCCCGCTTCACCCGTCGAAACGTCGCCGCGTCACGGCGAGCCCGACCCGTTGGCCATCCCGCGCTCGATGTCGAACGACGGCTTGCCGCCCGGTGGCGCCGCCACCACGAAGCGCACGGCGCCCCGTTCCGACGCGCGCGCCGCGCCGCCGCCCATGATCGCGAAGGCGATGCCCGCAGCGCCGGCACTGCCACAGGCGCCCGCTCCGAGGGCCCTCGCGAGGGCGCCGATGCTCGGACACAGCGACGAGGGCAGCTTCGGGGCGCCCATGGACCAAGAGCTCGTCGCCGAGTCGAGTGTCCTCCCCGAGCACAGGCCGCGCGAGGAGCCTCGGAGGCAGGGCGCTCCGGCGATGCGCGTCACGCGCGCGCTGCTCGACTATGGCTCGCTCCGCCTCGGCGCGCCGAGCGCGGCCAAGCGCGGCGTACTGCGGGCCGCGGATCCGCAGGGCGACTCGGTGGTGGTCGAGGCGCTCGCCGCCGCGCGTGCGGTCGAGCAGGTGCTCGGCGCGCTGAGCCCACCCGCCGCGCACACCTACCCGGAGTCGCTCTTCGGGTTCGACCACCGATACGACGCCGAAGGGCGCGTCGATGTGCCGAGCGACTGCGCCTTCCACAGCGTGGCGATCACCGAGGCCGAAGGGCCGGCCACGCTGCTGCACGTCTGTGTGCCGCGCGAGGATGCGGCGGTGTTCCGCACGCTCGAGCTCGACAGTCCGCTCGCCGGCGCCATCCTCGAAGGCCCCGTCGACGTCTACCTCGACGGCGCCCTCTGCATCTCGAGCTCGGTCGCTCCGACGCCGACCGCCGGCAAGCTGGCGATCGGCATGGGCATCGACGAGTCCGTGAAGGTCGCCCGCAACGTGCGCTTCCGCGAGGAGAGCGCTGGCCTGCTCGGCGGAAGCGCGAGCCTCGTCCATCAGATCGAGATCGACGTGCAGAACGCCGGAGCGAGCGCAATTCGGCTCGAGGTCCGCGAGCGGCTGCCCGTGATCGCCAAGGGCCAGGACGACATCGAGATCCGCCTCGGAAAGACGAGCCCTCCGTGGCAGGACCTGGCGCAGGACGACCCGCCGCTCGAAGGCGGCAAGCGGTGGACGCTCGAGGTCGCCGCGGGCCAGAAGGCCACGCTGTCGGCGGAGTACGCGATCCGCATCAGCGCCCGGAACGAGCTCGTCGGCGGAAACCGGAGGGGATGAGCGATGACCGAACGAACGAAGCTCGCTGCTGCCGCGCTGCCGATCGTGGAGGTCACGGTCCTCGAGGATCGCGCCCGGATCACGCGCCGCGCGACGCTCGAGGCGACGGGGACGCTCGAGCTCGAGGGGGTCGCGACGACCGTCGTCGATCGCACGCTCGTCGGTCACGTGCTCCACCGTGATGCGAGCGGAGCGATCACGCGCACGCCGCTCGGCTCGCTGCGGGTCGAGCGCGAGCACCTCCACGAGGCGAGCGCGCTGCCGGAGGAGTTGGCGGCGCTCGAGCGCTCGGCCGAGGACGGGCAGCAGCGCATCGCCAGCCTCGAGGCGTCGCTGCGAGAGCTGGAGGCCCACGGCGCCTCGATCGTCGCCCTCGGCAAGTACGCGGTCGGAGACACCGTGCTCGACGCGGCGTACGGCCTCGGGGACATGGCGCTCTGGCGCGACCGGCTCGCCGCGCTCGACGAGCGTGCGCATGCGGCGCGCGAGGAGCGCCTCGCGCTCGAGGTGCAGCTCGAGGACGCGCGGGCGGAGGCGCGGGCCGTCGGCCGGGCCCTCACGGCCAAGCGTCAGACGACGGCCCGCGAGCGCGCCTCGCTGTTCCTCTCGCTCCCGGCCGTCGCCGGACACGCGGGCGGAGGCGACGGTCGCGAGGAGGCGTCCGCGTCCGACCGGGCGTCCGTGCGCGTGGAAGTGGAGATCTCGTACGTCGTCGCGAACGCGTGCTGGAGGCCGCTCCACCGCGCCGAGCTCGAAGACGGTGCGGACGCCTCGACGGGGACGCTCCGCCTCCACACGGAGGGTTGTGTCTGGCAGCGCACGGGAGAGGACTGGCCGGGAGTCCGGCTCGTCTTTTCCACCGAGCGCTCCTCGCGCGAGGCCGCTCCGCCGCCGCTCTCGACCGACCGCCTCGTGGTGCAGAAGAAGAGCGCATCGACGCACGTCGCGCTGCGACAGGAGGAGGTCGCCACCACCGGTCCGGGGATGGGCGAGCTCGGGGGAGCGCGCGGGAGTCCAGCCTCGGGCGAGCTCCCGGGCCTCGACGACGGCGGCAGCACGCAGCGCCTCCGCGCGGGCGCGCCGTGCAGCGTGCGCAGCGACGGGCGGCCGCACCGCGCGAGGATCGGCTCCTTCGAGGCCCCGGCGCAGCTCTCGCTCCGTGCGATTCCGGAGGTCATCCCTGCGGTCCTCCGGTGCTCGGTGCAGACCTGCGCGGCGCCCTACCCGCTGCTCGCGGGCCCGGTGGAGCTCGTGCGCAACGGCGGCTTCGTCGGGCGCACGGCGATCAAGCCCGTCGCGCCCGGCGAACGCTTCGAGCTGGGGTGGGGCCCCGAAGGCGCGCTCCGGCTCGTGCGGGAGGAGGAGATCCACGGGGGCGACCCCGGCCTGCTCTCGTCGCAACAGGTGCGCGTCGTCGACCGCACGCTGCGCCTCTCGAACCTCGGCCCGAACGCCGCGAGACTCGAGATCCTCGAGCGCATCCCCGTGAGCGAGCTCGAGAAGGTGAAGGTCGCGCTCGATCCGCGGCGCTCGCACGAGGGCGCCGTCGCCGACGAAGACGGGATGGTCCGCCTGCCGATCACGCTCGAGGCGCGCGGGACCGCCACCGTGAGGCTCGGCTTCGAGCTCCGCGCGGCCGCCGACGTGACCGGCCTGCCCTTCTGACCGCATGCAGGTGCGTGTTCGTGGCCGAAGCGCGGCGGCACGCGCGAAGCTCCCTTCGCCGACCAACGACTCAACGGCTCAAGTACGGGTTCTCTTCGAGCTCCAAGCTCACGGGCGGCGGAGCCGGAGGGCGCCGCGCGCGTCGTCGCAGGCGCTGTGGTCGAGGGACTCGCGGGAGATGCCGGCCACGGGAAGTAGAGCCCCCCGACCGCGAGACCGACGAGAGCCACCAGCGCCACGAGCACCGGGGATACACCACGAGCCCCTGGCGTCCCGAGGGTCCCGTTCGAAGGGCCGACGAGCGCGTCCGGCTCCGGCTCGCGCTCCTCCGCGAGCGCCAGGGGCTCTCGGGGCCGCGTGAGCGTGCCTCGGACGCCGGACCCGCCGGGTCCCCTCTCCGGGAGCGAGACCCCGTCGAGCAGCTTCGGGACCCTGCCGAGCTCTCCCCTCTGCAAGAGCACCGGAGCCCCGCTCGACGCGGTGAGGAGCTTCGCCACCGCGCGCCGTCTGTGGGCGAGCTCCGACGCGAAGAGGCGTCCGATCTCGGCCTCGGCCTCGTGCGTCGTCGCGAGCAGCCCCGCGGACTCCGCGGCTCGCTCGAGGGCGACGGCGAAATCACGCGCGGTCGCGAACCGGGCGGAGGGCTTCCTAGCCAGCGCCTTCATCGCGACATCCGCGAGCGCCTCCGGCACCGCGGGGGAGCGCGCAT
Organism: Deltaproteobacteria bacterium; assembly: GCA_046342295.1. GTDB lineage: Bacteria > Myxococcota_A > Polyangia > Polyangiales > Sandaracinaceae > JAFLCL01. Next base: position 4,399 of record JBKDQC010000660.1, read on the forward strand.
CGGGCCGCTCGACGGTGCTTCGGAGGACCTGGAGCAGCACGGCGACATCCGTCTCTGCCCAGAAGAGGCGGTCGTTGACCAGCGCCTCCCAGAGCACGATGCCCATCGCGAACACGTCCGTGCGCGCGTCGCACGCTGCTCCGCGAGCCTGCTCCGGGGCCATGTAGCCGGGCTTGCCCTTGAGCACTCCGGGGTTCGAAGCCGACATCCTCGAGGCCGCGAGCGCGATCCCGAAGTCTGCGATGCGGCCGAGGCCGTCGACCCCCACGACCACATTCTGCGGTGAGACATCGCGGTGCACGATGTGCAGCGGCGCGCCCTTGGCGTCCTTGGCCGTGTGCGCGGCGTGCAAACCGTGGAGCGCGTCGGCGACGAGGCGCGTCGCGAGGCGAATCCGCGCGTGGTCCTCGAGGGCGGGATGCGTGATCACCTCCCACAGGGAGAACCCGTCCACGTAGCCCATCACGAGGTAGTAGCCGACCGGGCTCGCGCACACGTCCACGATGCCGATCGCGTTCGGATGATGAACGCTCGCCGCTGTGCGCGCCTCGTCGAGGAGCATCGCGACGAACTGCGGCTCGTCGGCCAGGTGCTCGTGCATCAGCTTGATCGCCATGAGCCGCTCGAAGCCACCCGCGCCTCCGAGCCGAGCAAGATAGACGGTGCCCATGCCGCCCCGGGCGATCTCCGCGATGACCTCGTAGCGGTCGAGCATGAAGCGGGGGTGCGAGGCGACGCTCGAGCGCGGGAGCGGTGACGGCGGCAGCGTCGCAGCGACCGCCACCTGGTCGCGATCGGGCGAGCCTTCGGTTCCGTCCGGCGGGGCGACGGCGCTCGAGGTGTCGCGTTCGACCGTGCTCACGACCTCATGGCTCCAGCAGGCTACCCGCCCGAGGCGACCTCATCGCCCTCCGGGACGCCTCGCACGGCACGACCAACACCCGCATGGATTCAAGAGTGCACGCGCCGCCCGGCGTTGGGAAGCACCCTCCCTGTCCAGGGTCGCTCCGAGGGCGAGGGGCGCCCGCGTGAATCGCGGCGCGGCGCACCGTGGCACTTCGATCGAAGGCGACCGTGAGCCTCGCGCACAGCCTGCACCGGCCACCGCCAAGACCCGCGGCAGGCTCGCGCCGCTCACTCGAATCGGACCTCGGCGATGCCCGCGCCGAGCTGGTGCCAGCTGCGAACGACGACGCGCACACGCTCGACGTCCTCGACGTCGATCTCGTGCCTCACGGCGTTGCGCGCCGTCGAGAACGGCAGGGTCCCCTGGACGCTCCGCGCCAGCTCCCCGTGCGCCCACACCTCGACGGTGTACTCCCTCGTGGCGCGGTCCTCGTGGGGCTGGTTCGAGGCGTTGACGATCGACAGCGCGGCGATGCGACGCGGCGGTCCGATGCTCACATCGAGCCAGCCCGAGGTGCGGTCGGGCAGCAGCCACTCCGTGGCGGGATCGCCATCGATCGCGTTCTCGGGGGCGAACTGCGCGTTGTTCCCGAAGTACGCGGACGCCTCGGCGAAGGTGCCGGTTGGACGGCGGAGCGCGAAATAGGCCCCGGCGACCGCGGCGGCCACGGTGAGGAGCGCGAGCGCGATGCGGTTGCGTCGCTTGGCCCGGACCTGAGCGACCGTGAGGGCCGCGGGATGAACCTCGCGGTCGATGGCGACGCGCGCAGCCAGCACCCGGTGGAACCCGGTCGCGTGGTCCGCCGTCACCTGTGCATCGAGTCGAGGGACCGCGCCGCTGCGCGCGGCCGCGGCGACCTCGGCGACCGCGCGGAGCACGTCGGGAGCTGCGCCCCGCCCCGCGAGGATCCGCTGCCATGCCTCGACCGCCTGCTCGACACGGGCGTCACCGGCCTTCGCCTCGACCTCGATGGCCTTCGCCTCGACCTCGCTGGTCTTCGTCTCGCCCGCGGTCCCCGGCGCGACCGGCTCGAGGTGACCGACGGCGTCGAGCGCTCGTTCGAGCGCCTCGCGCGCGAGCTGGATCGCCTCGGCTGGGTGGCCGTTGTCGAACAGGGACTCGGCCGCATCGGCCGTCTGTCGGCTGAGCGCGAGGTCCTCCGCGAGGCCGATCCGGACCCGCTCGGGCGTCGCCTCCGCCGTGCGATGGGCGCGAGACAGCGTGATCGACTCCGAGACCCGCTCGATCAAGGACAGGTGGGGCACGCGTTCCTCTGGTGCGGGTCGTCGCGCCACGCGACGCCGCCTGGCGCGACTTGTAGCGCATCCTCGCGCGTCAAGTCACCGCGCCCGCGCTCCTGGCGCGATGGCGGCCTTGTGCCTACAGTCCCCGCCCTTCATGCGCGCACGCCTTCGTCACTTCGCGCTCGCCCTCGCCCTCTCGGCGCTCGGCGCGTGCTCTCCGCGCATCGGCGACTCCTGCTCGAGCTCGGCCAACTGCTCGATCAACGGGGACCGCGTCTGCGACATCACGCAGCCGAACGGCTCGTGCGCCGTGCTCGACTGCCAGGCCGATACGTGCCCCGACGACGCGGTCTGTGCGCGCTTCACACCCGCGGAGCCTCGCCTCCAGGTGCTCTCCTGCATGCGCCGCTGCAACTCCGACGGCGATTGCCGGCAGGGCGACGGTTACCGGTGCGTCGATCCCGCGACGTACCTGGACGGCCTCTTCGCCGAGGTGGTCGATCGCCAGCGCCCCGACGCGCGCTTCTGCGCGGCGATCGCCACGTCGTCGCCTTGAGCTTCCCTGCGGGTCCGCGCGGACCCTCCCTCGCAGACCGGGCCGGTCATCACAGCGAGGGCCAGATCATCGCGTAGAACAAGCCCACGACCGCCGCAGAGCCGAGGAAGCCTAGACATCCGCACCCGACCGGCGCGCCGATGGCCAGCGGGGCGCCCTTCGTCCTCAGGAACGGCGCCACCAGCATCGCGCTCGTGCCCGCGAAGAACATCGGGACGCCGAGATAGCTCACGTTCACCGCGGCCGACTCGCTCGCGAACACCGCGGCCGCTCCGGTCCCGAGGCAGCCGAGCATCCCGAGCGCGAGCCAGAGCGCAGCGAGGATCAGACCGAGGTTGTTCGGCGCTCCCTCACCGCCCGGCGGTGGCGCCCCGGGCGCCGGAGGAGGAGCTCCGACGGACGGTCCTCCCGACGGAGGCGGGCCGAAGCCCGAGCCGCCGCCCTGCGAGCCGAAGCCTCCCGGCGGAGGCGCGCCGAACCCGCCCTGCTGCGGCGCGGGCGTGCCGAACCCGCCCTGGTGCGGCGCGGGCGTGCCGAACCCGCCCGGCTGCGGCGCGGGCGCGCCGACCCCGGCCTGCGGCGGCGCGGGCGGGCGGACCCCGCGCTGCTGGGGCGCGG
>JBKDQC010000661.1:0-5414 GCA_046342295.1 Deltaproteobacteria bacterium
GCGGCGATCCTGCGCGAGCGCGCGCCGGGCGCGCCCGAGGTGCTCTTCATCCGGCGGGCGGAAAAGCCGGGCGATCCCTGGTCGGGACACATGGCCTTCCCCGGCGGCAAGCAAGAGCCCGGTGATCCCGATCTCACCGCCACGGCCCGGCGAGAGACCTTCGAGGAGATCGGCTTGCCGCTCGACGCGCACGCCGAGCTGCTCGGCGCGCTCGACGACGTCCCTGCGTACGCGCGCGGCCAGCTCACCGGCATGGTGGTGACGCCGACGGTGTGGCTGCTGCACGAGACTCCCGTGCTCGCGCCGAACCGCGAGGTCGACGAGATCCACTGGGCCTCGCTCCCGCAGCTCTGGAGCGGCGAGCTCGACACGACCATCGACTACCCCTGGCAGGGTCAGACGCTCCGCCTGCCGGGCTACCGCGTCGGAGAGCGCATCGTGTGGGGCCTCACCCACCGCATGCTGTCCATCCTCTTCGAGCGCCTCGCCGATCGAAGCGGGCTCTGACCGCTCGCGTCTCGGAGGGCTGCTCCGCGAAGAAGCTCGCGGGGATCCATTCGAACGGCCAGAGCGCGGGCGTTGGCGGAAGCTCCGCGCGTCGACGCACTGGCGGCCCCGTATGTCGCCCTCGACGACGCCCCTGCCCTCGCCTCGAAAGCCTCCCATCGCGAGCGGCGTCCTCCGTCATGCCCGTCATCCGAGCGGACTCGGCTCAGCGATGCAGGAGAAGCGCTCCTTGAGAAGCGCCTTGCTCGCTTCGTCGTTCGGATCGAGGGCGATGGCGCGCTCGAGCTCGCGCTTGGCGTTGAGGCTCAGGCCCGCCACCATGAAGGCCCGACCGAGCGTCCGTATCGCGAACACGTTGTTCGGCTCCAGCTCGACCGCGCGCTGCGCGAGGCGCACGGCGCGCTTGGCGTCTCCCGCGGATTCGAGGAGAGCCTTGGCGCAACGCCAATGACATCGCGCTTCGCCGGGCCGCCCATCGACGACCTTCTGCCAGGACACCGCGGCTGCGGCCCACTTCTGTTGACGCTCCTCGTTGGCAGCCTGCTCGGCGTGCTTGTCTGCAAGCGAGGCCGCGAGCTCGCGGACCAGGCCGTCGTGCTCGAGACGGAGCTGCGCGTCGTCCGGGCTCATCGCCCGCGCGAGGCGCAGCTTGCGCACCGCTTCGGAGAGCTGTCCGTCCGCGAGCGACCTCCGTGCGTCGATCACTTGCCGCTGCGCGGCGTCGAAGCCGCCCGTGAGCTTCGCGGCACCCTTCAAGCTCGCGGCGAGCTCGCGGATGACCTCGCCCTTGCTCGCGGGCTTGGGCACCGACGGCCGAGTCGAAGGGGGCGCCGGTCGGTGCGAAGGTTGTCGCACGGCGGCCAGGCGGCGAGCGAGGCGCTCTTGTGCCCGACGCTTGGTCTCCTCGTCGACGGGCGGTGTCGGAAGGCTCGGCGGCGGAGCCGCTGGCGCAACCGGGGTCCCATGCGGCGGCGAAGCGGGCAGAACTGCGGGGTTCCCGTACGGCTGGCTCCCCTCCGTTCGTGCGAGGCCGGCGTCGTACTCCTCACGCAGGTTCCTCTTCGAGAGGACGTCGTAGGCCTCGGTGAGCCGCTTGAAGATCACTTCCATCTTCTGGCGGTAAGGGCCCACGCTCTTGCGGAACACCGTGTCGGGGTGGAACTGCTTCGAGAGCTCGAAGTACGCGCTCTTCACCTTGGCTCGGTCCGCCGAGCAGTCGATGCCCAGGACCTGGTAGTGGTCGAGCAGACCGACGACGACGTGGAGGTCGTCGACCTTCCTGCGTTTGTCCTCGGCGAGATCGGGCTCTGCGGCCGCTGCGGTCGATTCGGTCGAGACGGCTGGGCTCGAGACACTCCTCGTGGCGGGCGGCTGCGACGCGGGGCTCGCGGCAGGAGGCTGTGATGCGGGCTCCGCGACGGGCGAGGCGGCTCTCACGACGGGCGGGCGTGAGACCAGCGGCTGCGAGGTGGGGCGCAGTTGCGAGGTGGGGCGCAGTTGCGAGGTGGGGCGCAGTTGCGCGCCCGAGCTCGAGGCGCGCGGCGGTGGACGCAAGGGGCCCATGGAGTCGTCCGCCCACGCGATGGCGTCGAGGCCCGCGAGCTTCTCGAGCGTGGCGACGACGTTCTCGAGCGGGAGCGCCGTGAGGTCCGAGATGTCGCCCACCGTGGCGGTGCCATCGACGCGCGAGAGCACGAAACCCTCGATGGGAGACAGGGGCAGCGACTGCAGCGTGGCGCCGCACACGGGCCGAGGGACTCTGAACGTGGTCTCGGTCGACCGGTCCTCCGAACGTGCACCCAGCCCTGGACCCCGGATTCGGACGCGACAAGGGCCCGGCGTAGGTCTGTTTCCACTCATGCGAGCTCGGTACCCCGAGCCCCGCGTGACGGCTCAGGGCGCCGCGCCGAGCCGACGAGAACGCGTATTTCTACCGCGCGACCTCGAAGGGCGTGGTGAGCGAGGCTCGGATGGATCGATGCGAGTGACGCGGGCTCGAATCGGCGAAACGGAGGGGCTGCGGGCAGCCCGTCCGGGAAGAAGCGTCAGAGCGGGCGTCCATGCAAGAGACTCATGCTGCGAGCCGTGTGGGCTGTCTGGACGGACCGGACGGTCGGTGCGAGCGTCTCTGCGGTGGCCTTCGACAAGCACAGCAGGGCGCTCCTGACCCGCCACGACCTCGGTCGCTTCGAGGGCGTCACCCTCTTCGACCGTGTGGCGCGCGTCGTCGCTCGTGCGGAGTGCCTTCCGCGCAAGGAGCTCTTCGAGAGCTGGGAGGTGGCGCGCCGCGTACGCCGAAGGATGCGCGGCGGGCGCGTCGTCGAGCTCGCCGCGGGGCATGGCCTCGTGGCCTGGCTGCTCCTCTTGCTGGACGCCTCGAGCGAGCGTGCGCTGGCCATCGACGCGAGCGAGCCACCGAGCGCGGGGACGCTCTCGGACGCAATCACCGCGGAGTGGCCGCGTCTGCGCGACCGGATGGAGCGGCGCACGGAGCGGCTCGAGCAGGTCGCGCTCGAACCGAACGACCTCGTCGTGTCGGTGCATGCGTGCGGCGCGCTCACCGATCGCGTGCTCTCGCTCGCGATCGCGGCCCGCGCGCGCGTGGCCGTGCTCCCGTGCTGCCACGACGCCGCGACGTGCGACGCGGGTGGCCTGCTCGGTTTCCTCTCGCGGCCGCGCGCCGGCGACGCCACCCGCGGCGCGCGCCTCCGAGCCACAGGGCTCGACGTGCACACGCAGACGATCCCCGCCGAGATCACGCCCCACAACCGCCTGATCCTCGCCACGCCGCAGGGGGCCTGATGCAGAAGCATCCCGAGACCATGAGCCGGGAGCCGGACCACCCTCGGCCTCGACGCGCTGTGGCCCCCGAGGCCTGACGAGGAGGTCGAGCCTCGAGGCATCGAGGCTCGAGCACCGCCGCTCGCGGCGACACGCGCTCCCACGAGAACGGCGGCGCGAGGATCAGCAGCGGGTCCAACCGAAGGTGGGGCGCTCGGGCTGCCCGTACTTCGTGAGGGCGCCCTGCGGGCCGACGGCGTTGGGGCGCTGGAAGATCCAGTTCTGCCAGGCGCTGAGGCGCGCGAAGATCTTGGAGTCGTGCGTCTCGCCGCCGGGGAACCGGAGCGAGGCCTCCATGCCGGTCAGCGCATCGGGAGACAGCGAGGCGCGCTCCTCGATCGCGATGCGTACGTCGTCGTCCCAGTCGATCTCGTCGGGCGCGATCGTGACGAGGCCGAGCTCGCTGGCGCGCTCGGTCGCGATGGGACCCTTCTCTTCGAGGGCCTGCTGCACCCGCGTCGGCTCGCGCTGGAAGCGCACCTCGAGGCGGCTCAGGCCGTGCGACATCGGGTGGCGGCCGTCGTTCGCGACGCCGAGCTCGACCGAGACCTCCTCGTCGTCGTCCGCGAGCATGTAGATGCGGTCCGAAGCGAGCGCGAGCTCGAGGAGCGAGCCCGCGAAGGCCGAGCCCTTGTCGATGAGCGCGAAGAAGCTCTTGCTCGTCAGGTCGAGGCGGCGAAGCACGCGCGACTGGAACGCGAGGATCTCGTCGGCGAGCCAGTGGCCCATGTTCTTCGCGAGCGCGACGTCGGCCTCGAGCACCTTCTTCGGGTCGCCGCTCGTGTGGAGGACCACGACGCCGACGTCGAGGTGATCGAGCCGGAGGTGCAGGAGCGCGTCGTCGAGCTCTCGGAACGCGCGGAGCGACCACTGCGCGCTGCCGGCGGCCTGGATCGCGTCGGCTGTGGCGGGGCTCGCGCCCTCGGGAGCCTTCACCGTGAGGTGCGCGACGCGTGCCCTCGCGTCCACCGCGAGCGTCACGTGCTTGTACACGTACGTCGTGCCGTCGATCGACGGCGCGACGGGCTCGAGCACGATGCCGGGGCCGCGCTTGGAGGCCGGGCGCTGCGCCTCCGCTTGCGCGGCGAGCTTGCCCACGCGGTCCTCGACGGCCTGATCGAAGCGGGTGCGCGACGCGATCGCATCGACGAGGCCCCACTCGAGCGCGCGCTTGCCGCGCACGCCCTCGCTCGTCGTGCAGAAGACGTCGGCGAGATCGCGGCGCACCTTGCGCTTGTCGACGAGGCGCGTGAGGCCGCCGGTGCCCGGGAGCACGGCGAGCAGCGGCACCTCGGGCAAGCTCACGGCGCTGTTGCCGTCGTCGACGAGGAGACTGTCGTCGCACGCGAGGGCGAGCTCGTAGCCGCCGCCGGCGCAGGGGCCGTTCACCGCCGCGAGATACTTCTGGCCCGACACGGCGGAGGCGTCCTCGATCGAGAGGCGCGTCTCGTTCGTGAACTTGCAGAAGTTGACCTTGAACGCGTGCGTCGAGGCCCCGAGCATGTAGATGTTCGCGCCCGAGCAGAACACGCGCTCGATCGCGGATTTCACGACGACGACCTTCACCTCGGGGTGCTCGAAACGGGTGCGCTGGATGGCGTCGGCGAGCTCGATGTCGACGCCGAGGTCGTAGCTGTTGAGCTTGAGCTCGTAGCCGGGGCGGAAGCCGCCGGGGAGCTCCACGGCCATCGAGAGCGTCGCGCGCTCGCCGCTCACCTCGAGCTTCCAGTGACGGTACCGGCTCGGGTGGGTGTCGAAGCTCGTCTGGCCCGCGGGCGTCGTGGTCGGGGAGTCGTCGGCCCTGGTGTCCTCGGTGCGCGGCCTCGGTGCGCCGCGAAGGGGCGAGTCATAGAAAACCACACGCGCCAGACCTATGCGATCCCGCACGGGGGCCGGAGAGCACGTGGCACTCGGATGGATCGATGCGGGTGCCACGGGCTCGAATCGGCGGGAGGGAGGCTCTCGCCGATTCACTCGGATCGGCATAGGGGCGGCGGGCGTTCAGCCCGCCGTCCCCTGCCACACCACCTGGCATGCGGGTCCGCACCAGGCGGTTCGAAGAGTTG
>JBKDQC010000662.1:0-16555 GCA_046342295.1 Deltaproteobacteria bacterium
CGCCCTTCGGAGGGCCCGTGGCCGCGCGAGAGAGCACGTTCCGCGAGATCGGCGCCATCCGCAGCGACGTGATGGGCTTCAGGAATATCTGGGGCATCCGCGACTGGAGACGCTCGGTCTACGGCTTCACGGCGGGCGGAGTTCTCATCGACATCGACGCGAGGACCGGCGCAGCCCGGGTGGTCACCACGACGACCGGGGCCCGCACGTTCTGGGGGGCCGGCGTCACGACCCGGGCGCCCGCGCGGATCTGACGAGCCGCCGAAACGCCCCGGTCCGGTCCGAGCCCATTCGTCTCGCACGCCGGCTTCCTTGCCCCGTCAGCTTCGCGGCGCGCCCTCGAAATGCCCGGCGAGCTCGGGCGCGACGTCGAGGAGGGGGCGCAGCGCGAACTCGCGGTCGACCAGGCCCGGATGTGGGAGCGTGAGGCGCTCGGTCGCGACCCGGATGGGCGCACCGTCTGCGTCGAGCGCGAAGAGCAGATCGAGGTCGATGGTGCGCGGCCCCCAGCGCTCTCGTCGCACGCGGCCGAGCGCCGACTCGATGGCGAGGCAGACGTCGAGGAGCGCATGCGGCTCGAGCGCCGTCGTCACACGCACCGCGCCGTTCAGGTAGCGATCCTGCGGCGCGGCGCCCGGGAGCAGCAGCGGCGCCGTCTCGTAGCGCGGTGAACAAGCGATCACCCGGACGTCCGGCTGCGCCCGGAGCGACGCGAGCGCCGCGTCGAAGGCCGCGTGGCGGTCGCCGACGTTGGCGCCGAGGCCGATCACGACCGTCGTCGCGCGCGTGTCCTCCGCGGCGCCGGAGCGTACTCGGGCTCCCGCGGCGCGGCTCACACGAGGATCTCGGTGCCGATGCCCTTGTCGGTGAAGACCTCGAGGAGCGCGGCGTGCTGGATGCGCCCGTCGACGACGTGGCACTTCGCGACGCCCATGGACAGCGCGTCGAGCGCCGACTGCACCTTCGGGATCATGCCGCCGGAGATGGTGCCCTCGTCGATGAGCGCCTTGACCGCGTGCGCCGTCATCGACGATGCGATGGCTCCGCTCGTGTCGCGCACACCCTCGATGTCGGTCATCAAGAGCAGCTTCTCGGCCTTGGTCGCGGCCGCGACCGCCCCCGCGACGGTGTCGGCGTTCACGTTGAGCGAGCGCCCCTGCGCGTCGATGCCGATCGGCGCGATCACGGGGATGAAGCCGCCCTGCACGAGCTGGTCGATCACGTCGGTGCGCACCTCGCCGACGCGGCCGACACGGCCGGGATCGACCTCGCGGCCCGACTTCGTCTTCACCCGCTCGAGGCGCTCGCAGCGGAGGAACGCATCATCCTTGCCCGAGAGGCCGACCGCGCGCGCGCCGTGGTGGCACATGAGCGAGACGATCTCCATGTTCACGCGGCCCGCGAGCACCATCTCGACGACGTCCATCGTCTCGTCGTTGGTGACGCGGAGCCCGTCGATCCGCTCCGAGACCACGCCCATCTGCGCGAGCATCGCATCGATCTGAGGCCCGCCGCCGTGCACCACGATGGGGTGGATGCCGATCAGCTTCATCAGCGTGATGTCGCGCGCGAAACTGTCGCGCAGGGCCGGGTCGATCATCGCGTGGCCGCCGTACTTCACGACGAACACACGGCCTCGGAATCGACGGATGTAGGGCAGCGCCTCGTGGAGGATGCTGGCCTTGAAGACGAGGTCTTGCATGGGGGCGCGAGGATGGATCAGAGCGCGCGCAGATGCGAGGGCGAGCGCATCGGAGCGCGAACGGCGCTCCACTCGGCTCGCGTTCGGCCCGCGCGCGCTCGAAGCTCAGCCCGCTTCGAGCATGGCCCGGCGCACCGGCTCGTAGACGGCGGTGTCCGTGGGCACGAAGCGATCGGCGTTCATCAAACCGCGGAAGAGCCGGGCGAGCTTGGGGCGCTCCGGGACCGAGGAGAGCAGCGCCACCGTCGCCTCGCGCATCGAGTCCGGAAGAGCGCCTGTCGTACACAGCGCGTCGGCGGGGATCGCGCGGCTGACGAGGAGCGCGCGCATCGCCGCAGGCGACACGAACGGTGCCCAGCCCACGAGCGCGAAGGCCTGCGCGAGATCGGCGGGCTCGAGGCCGGGGGGCCTCGACGGCCTGCTTTCGGCGCCGCGCAGTTGCACGAACGTGGCCCCAGCGTCGACCTCGCCGTCGCGTACCGCCCGGACCACGCGCATGTGGCTCTCCAAGAAGCGCTGGCTCACGAACAGCGAATCGGGTGGGCGACCGCGCTCGAGAAGCTCGAGCTTCGGGAAGAGATATCCGGCACACGAATCGCGATCGACCCAGGCCACGCGCTTGCCGACGAGGGCGTCGAGGTCGGTGACCGGCCCGTCGGCGCGCACGAAGAGCGCAGCCTGGTAGCGGGCGCCGTAAGCGCGCTCCGAGGAGAACACGCGCTCGACCGTGCCTCCCTCGCTGGCGCGGACGAAGGTGGCCGGAGGCAGCCACGCGAGGGCCGCCTCGCCGCGCATCACCCGCTCGGACAGGCTCGTGTACGAAGCCTCCGCCACGACCTCGATCGAGGCGCCGAGGGCCTCGCTCAACGCGCGGCCCAACTCCCGGCGGAGATGAGCGCCGTCGTCGTCGAGCTGCACCGGGCCGGTCGCGAACGTGAGCGTGCTGGCCATCGTCGTCCTCCTCGGCGCCGAACTCGCGCGCCCAGTACGCTCCAGCGTACGCTGCGCGCGTCATGACTGACCACCCTCGCCTCGCTGTCCTCGCCGCGCTCCTCGTCGCTCCCCTCGTCGGCTGCGGGCCCGACCCCGTCACTCCGGCCGATGCTGCGAGCGCCGACGCCGGTTCCGACGTCCCGGACGCCGGAGCGGAAGCTCCCGATGCGGCCTCGGCGTCCGACGCAGGCGCGGGGACCGTGTCGTTCGCGCGAGACGTGACTCCCATCCTCTCGGCGACGTGTGGTGGCGCCGGCTGCCACGGCACCCCGCGGATCTTCTTCCTCGGTGACGGGCGCTCCGATTGCCCGCGCGTCTCGGAGCGACGCTTCGTCGTGCCCTTCGATCCCGAGGCCTCGTACGTGATCCGCAAGCTCGAGGGCACCGAGATCTGCGGCTCGCGCATGCCGCGGGGTCGGGGGCCGCTCGCACCGGCGGAGATCGCGACCATCCGCACCTGGATCGCCGAAGGCGCCCGGGACAACTGACTTGGCCGGAGGGTCCGTGCGGACCCGCCCCCGCGAAGCGGGCCCTCCCGCTCCACTCGCTGACGCGAATGCTGCGCGGGGCTCCAGCTCCGCTTGCACGCGCTGCGCTCGGCGGGATCCCGATTCCTTCTCGGTCTGTGAGTGACCCGCAGAGGCCGGGCGGCCCCCGCCCGCTTGCGCCTTGACCGCGCGGCGCGGCTCCGTCAGCATCGTGAGAACGATTCTCGTTGAGTCGACGACAACGACTCTCGTTTCCCTTCGCAAGCGAGCCACGATGCCGCCGCGCGCCGACACCGCAACGCCCGAGCTGGTTCGAGACGACCTGCTGGCGCACACGATGGCTGAACCGCCGCCGGCGTGCGCATCGCCGGTGCGCACGTTGCCCGCGCCGACCGCGTTGCCGCTCGCGCCGATCCTGGGAGCCTCGGCGATCGCCCATGTGCTCCTCGCGATCGGGCTCGGGGGGCTCGGCCCGGTCCCAGTCCTCGCGCTCTCGCCTGACGCGTTCGTGGAGATCGAGCTGTCTGCTCCACTGGCGGTCGCGCCTCTTGCGCCAGAGCCCCCGCCCGCAGCCGAGCCCTCGGTGGCAGCCGCGCCGGCGCGTCCCCGTCCGGTCCAGCGCGCCGAGCCGACGCCCGAGCCCACGCCGCCCGAACCGGCGGCCGCACCGCCCTCGCTCGACGACGTCTTCGGCGCCGAGCCCGCGCCAGCCGCGGAGGTCATGGCAGCGCAGGGTGGAACCGGAGGGCCGGCGATGGACCTCGGCGCCGCCGCCGGCATCCCAGGCGGGCGCGCCGGCGGTACGGGTGAGGGCGTCGGACGCACCGACGCCGGGGGGCGAGAGGTGGCTGCAGGCCCCACGGAGGCAGACCGCCGCCGCGCCAGGCGCGCGTACGTCCGCTCTCTCGAGGGCATGCTCGGCGGCCGCGCGCGCTACCCGCGGGCGCTCGAGCGTGCCGGCGTCGGCGGTCGCGTCGAGCTCTGCATCCGCGTCGGCGAGGACGGCCGCATCCTCGGCCGCCGCGTCTGCGCATCGGCCGGGCATGCGCAGCTCGACGACGCGGCGCTGGCGGCCGCCCACGGGCTCGACCGGGTGCCGGCTCCGCCACCGCTGGCCGCGTGGTCAGCATCGGATGAGATCCATGCGGGCATCGTCTTCGCGGTCCGGTGAGAGCCCGGCGAGGCGCGTGAGAGTGGCCCTGCCCGGGAAGGCCGCGCATCGCATCGATGCGCGATCGGGGGCGTGCAGACGCCTGACTCTGGTGTAGCCTCCCGCTCCCTTTCTGGAGGTGCTCCCGATGCTGAACCCCGACACGCCCGCTCCGTCCGTCGCCGACATGGTCCCTGGCAACGGAGAGCTGCGCGCGATCTTCAAGACGTCTGCGGGCGACATCACCGTCAAGCTCCACGAGGCAGAGTGCCCGCGGACCGTCGCGAACTTCGTGGCGCTCGCGCTCGGGAAGGTGGAGTGGAAGGACCCGACCACCGGCCAGAAGACGACGCGACCTCTCTACTCGGGCACCGCCTTCCACCGGGTGATCCCCGAGTTCATGATCCAGGGCGGCTGCCCGCTCGGCACCGGGACCGGCGGTCCCGGCTGGCGCTTCGCCGACGAGATCCATCCCAGCCTGCGACACACCGGGCCCGGCATCCTCTCGATGGCCAACGCCGGTCGCAACACCAACGGCTCGCAATTCTTTCTCTGCGAGGTCGCCACGCCGCACCTCGACGGCAAGCACGCGGTCTTCGGCCAGGCGATCTCCGGAGTCGAGCTGATCACGAAGATCGCGCGCGCCGGCAACGGGCGCACGGCGCTCAACGAAGTGCAGATCGTGCGCGCCTGACCAGAACGCCGGGGGTCAGCGAGAGCGGAGCCAGATCGCGTTCGAGCGGAAGGCTTCGCCGAGCACACCCCGGCGCGGCACGGCGGCCATCACGCGGGCATGGTCGAGCGCGGGTCCCTCCTCGGAGAGGAACCGCGCGAGCGCATCGCCGGGAACGGCCTCGAAGAGACGCAGGAAGACCTCGGCCGCCCGCGTGGGGTGCCTGCTCAGAAAGGAGAGCATCACGCGGTCGAAGAAGGTCGCGATCAGCGACCGGGGAGGCTGCCACGCGAGCGCATCCTCGACGCCCGAGGAGAGCAGCGTGTGCACGAGCGCGTCGCACTGGCGCTGGATGAACTGGAACGCGTAACCGCTCGAGGCCTTCGCCGCGCCGCCGCGTTGCCCGAGCACGACCACACGCGAGCGCGCGAGCGAGCGCTGGGGCGCGGTGGTCATCGGGATGGCCCCGGACTCGCGCCGGAGCACCTCGAAGCCGCCGGCGCCGTGCCGCGCGAGCCAGGCCTCGAGCGTCGCCTCGTAGCGGGCGCGCGGCAGCCGCGCAGGCGAGAAGTAGGTGTCCTCGACGAGCGCCTCGTGGCGGCTCGTGGGCAGGACGTAGACGAAGTGCGGTCCGAGGTCTTGGGGAACCTCGAAGTCCATGAGCGTCGCGACGGTCGGGTCGAAGATCGGGCGCTCCGTGCGCACGACGTGACCGACGAAGTGCTGGAGCCAGCGCACATGCGGGTCGTGGCCGCCGCGCGGTGCGTGCGCGTGCGCGCGCCCACCGCGCGCGTCGATGAAGCAACGGGCCGACAGCGAGCCGCGCGAGGTCTCGACGCGCACCTGCCCAGCGCCCTCTCCGAACGCACGGAGCTCGGTACCCCAGGCGACGTGCACTCGCTCGCTCGAGGAGATCGTCGCGAGCGCGAGCTCCGCGAAGGCGAGGCCCGGGAGCTCCTCGTAGGGGCGCTCCACGAGCGCGCCACGCACCTCGCGCGTCCCATCGCGCACGAGCACGGTCCCGTAGCGACGCGCGATGGCGCGCTCGAACGGGTGACGTCGACCCCGAAAGAAGCAGAACGTGCGGTCGTCCGCCGGCCCCGGACGCGCGTCGAGCACGAGCACGCGCAGGCGCGTCTGCGCCGCGAGCCGCACGGCGAGCGAGAGGCCGGCCGCGCCCGCACCCGCGACGAGGACGTCGACGTCGACGCTCACGGCGCGCTGTCGGCGCCGCCGTCGAGCAGCATGCGCGCCTCCTCGATCCAGCCGGCCTTTTGGAGCTGTACGGGCTTCTTGCCTAGGAGCGACGCGACGCGCGCGAGCGCGGCGTCGTCCCACGCGGCGATGTGTGCAAGCGAGCGGACTCCCGCCTCGACGAGCACCCGGGCGGTCTTGGGCCCGACCCCCTTGATGCGCACGAGCCCTTCGACCCCGTCGGTCGGCGCCCGAAGCGGGCCGGAAGCGACGTGGCCCGCGCGAGGCGTGGGCGCGGGGGGCGACGCGAGCTTGCTCGAGAGAGCCGACACGCTCTGCTCGATCGCGGCGAGGCGCAGATCGAGGTGCTCGATCGCACGGCGCAGCTCGGCGAGATGCCGTTCGCCTCGGAGGCCCGAGAGTTCGTGCTCGATCGCATCGATCCGGATCTTGCGCGCGTCGAAGGCGCGTGTGTGGCCGTCCACATCGACGCGAAGCGCCTGGACGAGCGCTCGGGTGCTCTCGTGGCTCGTGACCGTGCCCTCGACCCGCTTCTCGAGCGCCTCGAGAGACAGCGGGCGTTCGACGCGGGCACGGAGCTCCTCGATGTCTCGGAGGTGGTGCGCTTCGAGCGAGCCCAGCCCGCGCTCGAGCTCGGCGATGCGCGGCGCGTGCTCGGTCGCGCGCTTGCTCGCCTCGGCGACCTGGTCGGCCAGTCGACTGGCGATGGAGCGGGCGGCGTTCGCCGTCACCTCGAGCGCAGCGACACGCTCCCGCAGCGCGTCCGCGTCGGACATCGCGGGTCCAGGCGACGCCGCCACCCCCGCCGACGAGTGCGGACGAGGGATGAGGAAAGGAGGGTTGGACACGGCGATGCCACGCGCCGACCCCGGCGGCGTCACGCTTCCGGAGCGCGCACGCAGATCGGGCCCTGCGTGGGTCTCGGCTTTCGACTCCGACTCCGAGGCCGACTCCGAGCTCGATTTCGACGTCGACTCGGAGCTCGTCTTCGACTCTTCGGCCTCTGGCTCCGACTTCGACTTCGACTCTTCGGCCTCCGAGTTCGACTTCGACTCCGAGTACGACTCCGACCTCGCCTCTTCGGTCTCCGACTTCGACCTCGCCTCTTCGGTCTTCGACTCCGACTTCGACCCCGCGTCTTCGGCCTTCGACTTCGACTCTTCGGCCTTCCACCTCGCCTCCGCTGCGGGCCTCTCCTCAGCCAGCGCGCGCAGCGGAGGCCCCACGGGCCGCGGTGCGCGCTCGAGCGCACGCCCCAGAGGCATCGCATGGGATGGACGCGGCCTCTCGAGGGCGGGCGCGGCGCCAGCTCGCTCGACCCCAGCTTGCTCGACGCGGGCGAGCGGCGGAGGGTCGGTTTCGTCCGGACGCCGAGGACGCAGGCTCGGCGCGCGCACACGCGCTTCGAATGGAATCGGCGCAAGACCCCTAGCGGGGCGCGAAGCCGTCGTCTCACCGCGGCCGGCATCGCCCTCGGGCGCGAGTGATGGCGGTGCGGCCGATGGCAGAGGCGGCCTCGCCGGCAGTGGTCCCGGCGGCGTGGTCGGGCGCGGTAAACCCACGGGCGTCGAGGTCCGCGCGGGGCTCGGCAGCAACGAGCCCCGCGGGAAGGCGCGAGGCAGAGGAGGGGGAGCTGTCTTGGGTCCGCGCGGGTCGCTCACGAGGGGTCGGCACGATACCAGAAGCGCACGCACGATGGAGCGCCCGCCCGCACGTGGTAGAGGTCGAGCGGCTCCGGCCGTCTCACCCGGAGAGAAAGGCCCACACATGCGTCTCGAGCTCGCCACGGCTCTCGCGTTCCCGCTCGTCCTGCTCGGCTGCGGCTCGTCCCCGCCGAGGGGTCAGAGCGCCGCAGGTGGCGCGAACGAGCCGATCGTCGTCGAGCGCGCCGAGCCGGGCGGCAGCATCGTCGAGGGCACCGATGCCTGCGCGACCGACGCGGACTGCGTCCCTGCCGACTGCTGCCACGCAGCGGCGTGCGTCGCGCGAGCGAGCGCACCGAGCTGTGCGGAGGTGATGTGCACGGCGGACTGCCGGGGCGGTACGGTCGACTGCGGGGGAGGTTGCCTCTGCCAGAACGGCCGCTGCGCCGCGCGGCTCTGGCGGCCCGAGCAGCCGAGCGTCGCACCGCAGTGATCGGAGAGGGGCTCGATCCCACGGGCGCTGGCGTGCGAGCCTTCGCGCATGTTGCGCGATGGGATCCCGGCGGACTGGGGGCGCGCGATCGCGCCGTGCCTCGAGAGCGAACGTTTCTCGGCGCTCGAGCGCTTCGTGGCGAGCGAGCGCGGACACAAGACCGTCTTCCCGCCCGAACATCACGTCTTCACGGCCCTCGTGCGTACACCGCTCGAGCGTGTCGAGGTCGTGCTCGTCGGCCAAGACCCCTACCACGGCGATGGGCAGGCCCACGGCCTCGCGTTCTCGGTCGAGCGACCGACCAGGCCACCGCCATCGTTGCGCAACGTGCTCAAGGAGCTCGAGAGCGACCTCGGCATCGCGCCGCCCGACCACGGCGACCTTTCCGCCTGGGCCGACCGCGGCGTCCTGCTCCTCAACGCGGTGCTCACCGTCGTCGCGCACGCTCCTGGCTCCCACGCGAATCAGGGCTGGGAGGTGCTCACCGACGCGGTCGTACGCGCCGTGAACGATCGCCCGCGGCCAGCGGTCTTCGCGCTCTGGGGGCGCTACGCGAAGCAGAAAGGCAGGGTCGTCGATCGCTCGCGACACGAGGTCGTCGAGAACGCGCACCCTTCTCCGCTCTCGGCGAAGCAATTCCTCGGCAGCAAGCCCTTCTCACGCATCGACGAGGCGCTCGTGCGCCTCGGGCGGCCACGCATGGATTGGAGGCTCGCGTGAGCGCGCCCGCGCGCCCGTGCCGGTCGGAGCACATCGACCTCGACCGCCATGTCCGAGCGCGCTGCGCGAGCGACTCAAGCTCGGAGGCGCCGGGAGCGCCAGGCGACGACTGACACGAGCGCGGCGACGAGCAGGAGCGCGCACAGGAGGCCGCGCGCGAGCCCCGGGACCACCGGAGCCTGCGCGGGCGAGGGTCCGTCGCGTACCGTCGCGCGCACGTGAATGCGCACTGGGGCCCCTTCGACCATCGTCCCAGCGCGGCCCCGGAGCGCGCGGACCGTCAGATCCGCCGCGAACCGGCCTGCATGGGGCGGGCGCAGCCGCAGCTGCACATCCGTGGCGTCGCCGCCGAAGAGCACGGAGCCCGTCTCTCCCTCGAGAGACGCGTGTGCATCGTCGTCGAGCTCGATCTCGACGCGCATCCAATGCGCGCCGGGGATCGCGAGGCTCTCGAGGCGCAGCGGGACGCTCGGACCGCCGTCGAGCGGAAGCTCGCCGAGCTCCACCCGGAGGTGACGGGGCGCGGCGAGGCGCTGCAGGCCCCGGAGGTCGCGTTCGGTGGCGAGCCCCTCCGCGATCACGAAGCGATGCAGCTCTCCGACGAAGCCATGCTCGAAGCGACCGCGCGCGTCGTGGTGCGCCCCGAGCACCACCGGCGCCTCCGACGCGATCCCCGGAGACACGAGGAACGCGATGCTCTCGCGGCGCTCTTCGTCGAGCACGAGCTCGAGGCGCCCGAGCCCGCGGTCGACCCGCAGGACGAGCTCGTGCAGCGCGTCGTCGTCGACCGTCAGCGTGCTCGGGAGCACGGTCGGTCGCGCCTCGAGGCGAGGATCGCCGAACAGCACGGCGATCTCTCGTCCGGAGCATCCCTGGCGCGAGCCCGCAGCACAGCCGAGATCACCGCCCTGCACCAGCAATCCGAAGCTGGCGCTGTCGTCGTGGACACCCGTGGGCTTCGCGAGCACGAGCCACTGACGGTCGTCGGGCCCCGGCGCAGCCGCGAGCCGCCCAAGCCGGAAGACGACACGCAACGAGAACGTGCGACCGAAGACCGCGAGCGCCGGGTGCGACGGCACGACGACGCGGTCGCGGCCCTCGGGGCCGAAGCGGAGGTGGCTCCGCTCGGCCCGTACGAGCTCGGGCCCGTCGAGCGTCGCGACGAGATCGGGCGCCTCGAGGCGCTGCGGCCAGCTCCGCCCGTCGTCCTCCACGTCGCCGGGATCGAGCACGAGCAGCGGCGTGGGTCCCTCCGCGCGGAGCGGGCGCGACGGCGGCCTCCCGTGAGCCGTCACGCGCAAGACGGGCGCGGCCACGGGCGCGCGGGGGGCCTCTTCGAGGGCAGCGAGCGCCGTCAGACGCGCGAGCGTCTCCGGCTCGGAGCCCGCGAGGTCGATGCGCTCGCTCGGATCCCGCTCGAGGTCGTAGAGCTGCGGACCGTCCTCGCCCTCGAGCCACTTCCAGCGCCCCGCGCGCACGGCGCGGCGTGTGGGTGCCTCGCTCCCTCCGCGCCGTTCGTTGCACTCGAAGTAGAGATGGTCGTGGAGGGGGGTCGAGCCCTCCTCGGCGCGCAGGAGCGGCACGAGGGAGCGACCATCGATCGCCGGCGGCGTCGCGGCGCCCGCGAGGCCCGTGAAGGTCGGGAGGAGATCGGCCAGCATCACGGGGTCGTCGATGCGGCGGGGCCGGACTCGCGGCCCCGCCACGAGCAGCGGCACGCGCAGCCCTCCTTCGTAGAGGTCGCGCTTTTGCCCCCGGAGCCCTCCTTGGGAGGTGAAGGCCTCGAGGCTGTGACCGTCGATCGCGTTGGGGCCATGGTCGCTCGAGAAGACGACGAGCGTGCGCTCCTCGACACCGCGGCTCGCGAGCGCTTCGAGCAGCGCGCCGAGCTGCGTGTCGAGCCTCTCGACCATCGCGCGGTACGTGGCGTCCGCGTCGAGCGGATCGGCGTCGCTGCCGGGCGGCGGCACCAGCTCGCGGTGTGGCAGCGTCGTGGCGAAGTATAGGAAGAACGGCTCCGGCACCGTGCGAACGAGCGCGATCGCGCGCTCCGAGAAGAGATCCGGGGCATACGAAACCCGCGCGCCACCCACGTTCAGAGGGAGCGGCTCGAGCTGCGCTGCGCCACCGGCCGCGCTCCACAGCCAGTCGGGGTAATGGTCCTGGGCGATCTCCTGGTCGAGCATGGCGAGGACGTCCTCGAAGCCGACGCGCCACGGCGCGCTCTGGACGTTCCACGGCGTGCCGTCGTCGAGCTCACCGCCGAGCGCCCACTTGCCCACCATCGCGCTGTGGTAGCCGGAGAGAGAGAGGAGCTCCCCGACCGTCGGATCGCGGGCCTCGAGCGGGAGATTCGGCTCGTCGTTCTCGAACACGGGGCAGTGCCCCGCGTGGAGCCCCGTGAGGATCGAGCACCGCGAGGGCGCGCAGACCGGCGCGTTGGCGTAGGCGGCCTCGAAGATCGCGGCGCGCGCCGCGAGCGCATCGAGCGCGGGCGTGCGGATCTCGCGCTGCGCGTACGCGCCGATCTCGGCGCGGCCGAGATCGTCGGCGAGGATCAGGACCACGTTCGGTCGCTCCTGGGCAGAGACCGGTGCAGCCCCGGCCCCTGTCGCGACCGCCAGCATCCACGCCGCGAGCCAGCGCGCCGCGGGTCTGTCGCCTCGAAGGCGAGCGCGCGCGACCTCCGTCACGACTCCGGAGGCGCCGGCGGCGTGAAGATCCTCGGCGTCGGCGGTGTCCACTCAGGCTGTCCGGGCGATGCGATTCGGTCGCGCACGTCGCGCACGCGCGCGCTCGCCTCGAGAACGATCGGCGGGGGTCCGCCGAAGGCCCGGAGCCCGAGCTTCAAGGCCACGAGGCCCGGCACGATCGGCGGCACGCACGCCGTCGTCCGCGGCTCGATCCCCGACTGGTTCATGAAGTAGACGATGCTGTTCGCGAGCTGCTCGCAGGCGGGTGAGCTGGTCGCCGAGGCGAGGTCCACGCCAATCTCGGAGATCTCTTCCTCGCGCACCGTCACCGTACGGCTCTCACCGGGCCCGAGCGCGTACGTGCGCTCCCACTGTGCGAAGTCGGGGACCGCCTCGCCGTCCTCCATCACGACGCCAGGTACGTACTCGTACTCGGGGCTCACACCGTTGAGCGTGACCGTCACGAAATGCGCCCCGCTGGTGTCGAGGTTGCGTACCGTGAAGGTGAGGTCGAGCTCGTAGTCGCCGCGCCGAACCCAGGGCAGCTCGCCGAGCGCCGCTTGCTCGGCGGTCGTCGGTGGGCGGATCGGGATCTCGATCGGCGTCTCGAGCAAGTACAAGCCCGCGCCCTCGCCAGCGACCAACGGGGGCGTGTCGGGCGCGAAGGCCATCGCGTACACGGACGCGCCCTCCGGCGAGAGGTAGCGACGCTCCATGTGATTGCAGGCGCCGAGCGTCGCGGTCCCCGCGTACACGAGGAGACTGGTCGCGAACGTGGCACCCCGAAGCCACGAGGCGCGCCGGCCGGCGCACGCCGCATCGATGCTCCGGAGCCGAGGGACCGCGTTCCGTACGCGCATCGCGAAAAGGTAGCTGATCACGCCGACGGTCTGCTATCCCCGCACGGCCGGCAGCGGCGCCCTTTCCCCTCGCGCATCGAGCCCGGGGCCCAGCGAGATCGCATGAGCAGCACCGAGTGCATCGTCCTCGACTTCGACGGAACCTTCACGCGCGTCGACGACGAAGCCGTCCCGTTCGTCGAGGGCTTCCGCGAGGGGCTCGAGGCCCGCGTCGGGGAGGTCGCCCGAACCCGCTGGTCCGCGCTCTCCGCGCGCATCGAGGCCGATCCGGATCGGCACGGCTGGGAGTACGAGGGCACGATCGTCGCGCCCTCGCACGCCGACCCCTACATCCGGACCACGACCGTCGCGCAGCTCCTGCTGAGCGAGCTGGGCATGGGGCTGGGGGCGCGCACCGACCTTCTCCAGGCGCTCTACCGCGAGAACTATCCGAAATCTCGCAACGTCTTCCGGAACGACGCCCGCCGTGTCGTCGAGGCGTGCGTCGCGAGCGGCGTCCCGGTGTTCGTCGTCACGAACTCGCAGACCGAGCACGTCCTCGCCAAGCTGCGGGAGCTCGCGCCCGAGGGGCTGGATCGCATCGCCGTCCGCGGAGATGCGCGCAAGTTCGTCATCGCCGAGCCGGAGCGTTCGAGCCACGGCTGGCGAGAGCTCTGGGCCGAGATCCCGGAGACGACGCAGATCGCGGGGCTCTCTCGTCCCATCCATCTGCGCCGCGGGCACTACTTCGACGCCCTCACGCGCATCTGGGACGAGACCCACACGCGCCCCGAGAGCACCCTCGTCTGCGGCGACATCTTCGAGCTCGACCTCGCGCTGCCAGCGCGTCTCGGTGCGCGGATCCACCTCGTGGCGCGACCTCGGACTCCGGAGCACGAGCGCCGGGCTGCCCGAACCACTCCGGGCGGCGGTGTGAGCCAGGAGCTCGTGGGCCTGCTCGAGCGCCTCGAGATGCCCGGCTGAACCTCCCTCGCGACACCGTGCTCCGAAGGGGCGCGGCTCCTCGCCGTCGGGCCGGTCACCGTGAGGTCGTTCACCACGCGTCTTGCCACGGCCGGGCGAAGGGCCGATACCTCCTCCATGACGACGACGATGCGTGTCCTCTCGAAGCTCGAGCGCAAGCAAGGCATCTGGATGTCCGAGGCGCCAGTGCCCGCGGTCGGCCCCAACGACGTGAAGATCCGCATCAAGAAGACCGCCATCTGCGGCACCGACATCCACATCTACAACTGGGACGAGTGGGCACAGAAGACCGTTCCGGTGCCCATGCACGTCGGCCACGAATACGCAGGAGAGATCGTCGAGATCGGCAGCCACGTGAGCGGCTTCTCCATCGGCGACCGCGTGAGCGGCGAGGGGCACATCACCTGCGGTCATTGCCGCAACTGCCGCGCGGGCAAGCGCCACCTCTGCCGGAACACCGTCGGTGTCGGCGTGAACGTGCCGGGCGCCTTCGCCGAGTACCTGGTCCTTCCGGCGAACAACGCCTTCAAGCTACCCGACTCGATCCCCGACGAGGTCGCGGCCTTCATGGACCCGCTCGGCAACGCCGCGCACACCGCGCTGTCGTTCGACCTCGTGGGCGAGGACGTTCTGATCACCGGCGCAGGCCCCATCGGCTGCATGGCCGTCGCGATCTGCAAGCACGTGGGCGCACGCCACGTCGTGATCACGGACGTGAACCCCTACCGGCTCGCGCTCGCGAAGAAGATGGGAGCCACGCGCGCGGTGAACGTGAGGGAGCAGAGCATCCCCGGCGTGATGAAGGAGCTCGGCATGGCCGAGGGCTTCGACGTCGGCCTCGAGATGAGCGGCAACGGGCCTGCCTTCGAGAGCTTGCTCGAGGCGATGAACCATGGCGGCCGCGTCGCGATCCTCGGCATCCCGCCCGCGGGCGTCACGATCGACTGGAACCAAGTCATCTTCAAGGGCCTGGTCCTCAAGGGCATCTACGGCCGGGAGATGTTCGAGACCTGGTACAAGATGACCGCGATGCTCCAGAGCGGCCTCGACGTGAGGCCCGTGCTCACCCACCGCTTCAAGATCGAGCAATACGCCGAAGCCTTCGAGACGATGCGATCGGGCCAGAGCGGCAAGGTCGTCCTCGACTGGAGCTGAGCGACCGCTCACTCGCGCTGCGCGGAGAACGCGATTCTTTCGCCGTCCCCGAGCTCCAAGGGAGCGGCGAGCGCCTTTCTGGGCGACGAGCTTCTAGCGAGCTAGGGGTCCGGGGCGGAGCCGTGGCATTCTCGTTCGGTGCGAATCGGAGCAGCCGCGCTGTGCATGGGCCTGTGGCTCACCGGCATCTCGTCTCGGTCGTGGGCGCAGGACTGTCCGCCCGATGCGGTGGGCTGCCACCGCACCGACATCGACTTCGAACACCTGGACATGCGACTGCCGAGCGTCTCGCTCGACAGCGGTTGGGTGCCGGCGAGCTCCCCGATCCAGGTCCGCTTCGGCCTCCGGTTCATGGGCGAGACAGAGGTGGAGCTCGGAGGGACGCTGGCGACGTACTGGCCGTTCGGCCTCACGCTCACGACCCCCGGCAGGCCCGGGCAGGGCCACCTGCGCATGGCGTGGGGCCTCGAGATCACGGCGCGGATGCGCTTCTCGGCCGACATCGGCGGCACGCACTACGAGTGGGAAGGCGACATCCCTTTCGTGCCGCTTCGCGACCTTCGTCTCGCAGGCGAGGCGGTGTTCGACCCGTTCGTGCTTCCGGGCGCAATGCCACGCCCCGCGAGCGTGAGGGACACGACCGGCATGGTGCGATTCTTCGCCGTCGGGCTCTCGTCGATCGTCGGCCCGTCGATCCCTGGCCTCGACGGAGGCTTCGCCGTGACCCTGGCTGGTGATCTGACCACCCGCTACCAGACCGATCGCATCCTCATCGAGGACGCACGCGCACCGATCGACCGAGAGGGCGCTGTCGTGCAGTACTGGCCACCACCCGATGGGCTTGGCGGCTCCCGCGACATCGTCGTGCGTCCGGAAGGGACCCTCGTCTACGACGGAGACGTGATCGTCCGGCCGAACGTCTACGTCGAGCTGCTCGGCCGCCGCTTCGAGCTCGCGGGGATCGACGTGCCCGTGCCGGTCGTGCGCACCACGACCTCGACGATGTTCGTGCCCGTGACTGTGCACGTGCCGCTTCCCGACGCTGCGGTCGCGCCGACGAACCTCGACGCGGGAGCTCTGCGCGTCGGCGACGTCGCCACCGAGTCGCTCACGATCCGAAACCGAGGCGAAGCCGAGCTCACGGTCACGGTCGGCGCAACGCCCGGCACACTCGCGGTCTCGAGCGCGCGCGTCGTCGTTCCTGCGGCGAGCGAGGCGACGATCCTCGTGACGCTCGCGCCCGAAGCAGCGGGCATGCTCTCCGAGACGCTCACGCTCCGAACGAACGACCCCGACCTGCCCGTCGTGCGCGTTCCCGTCAGCGCCGAGGTGATGGACGTGGTTGCGGCCGACGCTGGGCAGACCGACGCTGGCCGGACCGACGCCGCGGCTCTCGTCTCCGACGCGGATGCAGGCGCGCTCACCGCGCCTGTCGCGGGTGGCTGCGGCTGTCGCGCGGCGAGCACCGTTCCGCGCAGCGCGCTCGCCATGTTCTCGTCGCTCGTCCTGCTGCTCGCCCTGCGCAGGCGTCACCGCCTTCATGACCGCGCGAGGATTGGGCAGCCCCGAGGAAGCCGAGGGAGAGGCCGCGCGGCCCCTCAGAGCATGAGTCACTTGGATGGACTCATGCTCTGACGTTTCTTGCCGGAGGGTGTGGCCGCAGCCCCAGCCCCTCCCTCTCGCCGAGTGAATCGGGTGCAGATCGCACCGCGTCACGCCGCCTTGTTCATCTGGGGCAACTCGGCCGCGGTGCGCTGCTGAAGCCGGACGCGCTCTGCACCCGTGGACGACCGCAGACGGGCGTCGG
>JBKDQC010000663.1:0-5596 GCA_046342295.1 Deltaproteobacteria bacterium
CGAGCCGACGCTCGACCGGCGGGCGCTCACCGCTCCACCAGCGCGCGAAGGTCGCGTCGAGCCGCCAGCAGCGCGCCGGCGCGGCGGTCGCGCTCCTCGACGATGACGACGGACTCCGAGAGGGTCGCCGGGTCGCTCGGACGCGGCGTGCCGACGACGACGCTCCTCCAGGGCGCGGAGGCCGAGCCCGCGACGACGCCCCAACGGCCCGCACCGTCGCGCGCCAGCGTCAGCGGCGAGCCGCGCAGGCGCGTGGCCGCGAGCAGCTCCCCGAGGCTCGGGCGGCTCTCGCCGAGCACCCGCACCTCGCCGCTGCGCAGCGCGACGAGCGACGTGATCGTCTCGTCGCGGCGCGTCTCGAGCTCCCGCGCGATCCAGAGCTCGAGCGCGGCGTGCTCGTCGGGCCTCGCGCTCGAGGAGACGAGAAGAGAGAGGACGCCGGCGGTCGTCGCAGCGCCGAGGAGCCGCGCGGCGCCGGAGCCGAGGAGCCCGAGCACCCCGCGGGCGAACCATCGGAGCGGGCCGCCCGTCAAGAGCCCGATCACCGCCTGCCCCACAGGGTCCAAGGGGGCGATCCCCGCCGCCAAACAGCCGCACGACGCGGGCCCCGACGGGCCGCCCGAACACACCCCGACCTCCCCGCGAGCGCAGCGCGGGCTCTCCGCGATGCAGAAACCGTTGTCCGAGCGCGCCTGCACCACGGCGCCCGGCACCGTGTGCACCACACGGGGAGCAAGGAGGATCGCGCCGTCGCGACCGATCCTCGGCTCGAGCGTCACCGAGACGCGTTCGGAGGACCAGACGCCATCGCCACGAGGCGTCAGGCGCAGCGCGCCCTGCACGCGAGCGTCGCGGCTCACCTCGAGGCTCATCGGATCTCCCTCGAGCGCGAACCAGCTCGTTCGGTACAGCCAACGGACCCCGTCGACCACCGTCGCGGTCTCGCAGCGCAGATGCACCCTCGGCGGAGTCGGAGGCGGGGAAAGCTCGAGCGCGTCCGAGCGCGTCGTCTCCTCCTGCGGGGCGAGCTCGCTCGCGCCGCTCCCCGCGTCGGAGAGCGACGAGGCGCCCGGCGCGGAGAGCGTAGGCGCCGAGGGCACGCAGCCGACGGCCAGGGTCAGCAGGAGCGCCGTGACGTGGGTGATGGACCGTCCGTACCGAGAGCGGCTCTTCATCGCGGGCGTTTCAAAGCAGCCCGTGTGCCGCCCCAATTCTGGGGATTTCTCGCGCAGGACCGTGGCGCGGGCGGTGGCCGGTGGCCAGCCCGGAAGCCACCCCGAAGCGCGCCTGCCTCCGAGGGCCGCCTTCGAGTGGGTCGGCCCCTCGGGCCAACTCACGACCCGAGCAAGTTCCGGAGCCTGTCGAGGCGTGGGGCGACCTCCTCGCTCGCGGGGCGCGCGCCTGCGAGCAGGCGGGCCGTCAACGCGAAGCGCTCCCAGCGGGTCAGCACCACCTGCCGCAGCGCATGCACCGCCTGCGCGTGGCTCACGATCTCGCGCTGGTACTGCATCGCCTCCTCCTCCTGGCCGGCCTGAACCGCCGCCCGGTGCCGCGCGGTCAGGTCGCGCCCGCGCCGCTGCTCCGCTTCGAGCCAGCCCATCGCGTCGTCGAGCCGGGACATGGTGGCCGCCACGCTCGGTGGAGCCGGCGGGCCGGGGGCGGAGGCGGACGCCGAGGCCGCGCGCTCCCGTGCGAGCGCGAGCGCTTCCTCGAGGCGCGCGCTGCCTGGCACGACCACGTCGATGTGATCGATGACCTGGGTCTCGAGCCCCGCGACGACGTCGAGGCTCCGCAGGCGGCGTCGGGTGTCGACCTCCGCGCTGGTCACCTCGACCTGACCATTCAGGACCGTGACGTGGGTGATGCCTTGCGCATCGACCGACACCACCGCGTCGCCCGCACCCTGAAGCTCGAGGGTCGCCGTCGGCGTGGCGACCCGCAGCGGCGTGCGCCCGCCGAGGCCCGTCGGGGGGTCGGAGACATGCACCGCCCCGCGCACGATCCACAAGCCGCGGTCGGGCGCCTCCGCGAGGAGCATCGCGCCCGGGGCCCAGAGCGTCCCGCGAGCCCCGCCGGGCAGGTCGAGCGTCGCGCGGCCCGGACCCTCGAGCGACACGACCCGCCCGACCTCGACCGCGGCGCCGGAGACGGCCGCCGTCTGGCCGAGGGTCACATTTCCTTCGAGCAGGCCGAGCTGCGCGGGCGGCAGCCGCGGGTCCGCCTCGCGCGTCTCGCGGACACCGGCCGCCTCGGGGCCGGGAGAGGCGGCGGTCGGAGGCGGACGCGCTCGATCCTCTCGATCGTCCCCGCATCCCTGGGCAGCTCCGGCTCCTGCGGCGCACAGCGCGAGCGCCACCCACCAGCGCGCCGAGCGCGCCGCGGGCCTGACGTCGCCGTCACGCGCCGTCACGGCTCTTCGTCGAGCGAGTCGAGGGAGAGCGTCGCCGCGATCGAGTCGAACTCGTCGACCTTCGCGCCGTCCTTGGCCTCGCGCGCCTCACCGAGCTCGCGGGAGGTGTTGCGCAAACGCTCGGTCAGCACCCCGAGGAAGCTCCAGAGGAGCTTGACGGCGATGTCGTGATCCTTGCGGATGATGTCGAAGAATTCCCGCCGCCGGATCGAGAGCAGGGCGCTCTCCTCGACCGCGAGGATGTCCGCGCTCCGCGGCGCCTTGTCGACGAGGGCCATCTCCCCGAAGTGCTGGCCAGGGCCGAGCTCGGCGATCGGCGCCTTGGCCGACTCCACGCGCACCTTCCCTCTCAGCACGATGAAGAGCTCGTCGCCCTCGTCGCCTTCGCGCACGATGAAGCTCCCGGGCGTGAAGCTCCGCACCTGGGTGATGTTCATCACCCGCACGAGCTCCTGGTACGAGAGGTACCGGAAGAGCGACATCTGGTGGAGCGTCTCGAGCTTGAGGTTGACCTCGCGTGCGAAGCGGTCGACGCCCGACTCCGCCTCGGGGACCTTCACCACGATCGAGGTGATGTTGTCCTTGCCACCGCGCTCGTTCGAGAGGTCGACGAGCTTCTGAGAGAGCTCGGCCTCGGGAGTCTCCCCGAAGAGCTTGGCGAGCTCGGCTTGTTCGAAGTACCCGTGGAGGCCGTCGGTGCAGAGGAGGAACCGGTCACCGCGGAGCACGTCGAAGTCGAGGGTGTCCACCTCGACGCTCTCATAGACACCGACGGCACGCGTGACGGCGTTCTTGTACTGGAGCTGGTCGATCTGTTCGCGGCTCAGGCGACCTCGCCGCAGCAGCTCGTTGATGAGCGAGTGGTCCTCGGTGAGCTGGTGCACCGAGCCCTGGCGGTAGAGGTAGATTCGCGAGTCTCCGACGTGCGCGATGAAGCCCCGCGAGCCGATCAGCAGGAGCGCGACGAAGGTCGTCCCCATGCCGCGCTTGGTCTCGTCCTTCTGGCCTTCACCGTAGACGGTCGAGCACGCCTGCTGCACGGCCGACTCCATGAGCCGGAGCACGTCGGTCCGCGCGGCGGAGCCCGTTCCGCGCTCGAAGTCAAGCAGGGCTTCTCGCTGACCGAGCAACGCCTCACGCACCGTGCGGGCCGCGAGGTTCGACGCGACCTCCCCCGCCGCGTGCCCGCCCATCCCGTCGCACACCACGAACAGCTGCAGCTTCTTGTCGACGAGGAAGCTGTCCTCGTTGTGGTCGCGCACGCGCCCGACGTCGGTGATCGGCCAGAAGCTCAGCGCTTCCGAGGAAGGCGTGGGAGAGAGGGACGAGGACATGGCTGCGCTCGGTGGTACTCGAAGCCGCGTTTCCGGGTCAACCGCGCCCTCGGAGCGTCGCTCGGTTCCCGCGCTCGGGGCCGTTGGACCGCGCTGACCACGCCTCCGCGCTGGCCGCACGCGAGACGCGCGCTACGACCTCGGCTCGGATCGGGAGGCTTCATGCGAATCAGTTCTCTTTTTTTTTTCTCGGGCCCTGCTCTTCGTCGCCGCGGCCCTTGCCGGCTGCGGCTCGACGTTCGAGGTGCAGAGCGATGGCGGCCCGCCGGACGCGGGCTCGATCGTCGTCGACCTCGACTGTGCACGCTTCCCGGACACACCCGCGGAGCCGGACGCGGCGCGCGGTGTCGGCAACGGCGGCGCCGCCTGCACCTCGCGCGGCGACTGCACGGGATCGGCCGACACGTGCATCCCCGAGCAGCCGGGGATCCTCCCGGGCGGATACTGCACCACGGTGTGCGACCCCGCCGACGAGGCGAGCTGTCCGACCGGCTCGACGTGCATCGAGATCGGGATGGGGCAGGCATTCTGCTTCCAGGACTGCGATCCCGGAGCCTCGGAGCGCCAGTGCCGCGAAGGCTACGGCTGCGCGGGACGGATCGGCACCAGCGTCTGCATCGGTGGCTGCACGGACGCGACCGACTGCGACGCGGGCCAGGAGTGCGACCCGACCGGCGGAGAGCTCGGATCGGGGTCCTGCTTCACGCCGGGCGCGAGCATCGGCGGCGCCTGCACGGTCGATGGCGACTGCCCGACCGGCGGCACCTGCCAGCCCGAGGAGGGCACCGGCTGGCCCGGAGGCGCTTGCCTCGGCGGAGGTTGTGATCCGATGACGAACGAGGGCTGCGATGCCGGCGACGCGTGCCTCCCCACGCTCTTCGGCGGCGGCGGCGTCTGCGCCGACGGCTGCACGACCGACGCCGACTGCCGCACCGAGTACGCCTGCCGCGAGGCGAGCGGCTTCCCAGGCCGCACCTACTGCGCCCCGGGCTGCGCGAGCGACGCGGAGTGCACGGTCGCGGGCTTCGTCTGCAACCCTGGCGCGGGGACCTGCGCCGTGCCGTTCGACCCCGCCGATCTCGGCGACGCGTGCAGCTTCCGGACGCCCTGCGAAGGCGGCACGTGCCTGCGGGAGTTCGACTCGGGCTACCCGGGCGGCTTCTGCGCGTACGTCGGCTGCGAAGTCGGCGTGTCGGGGAGCTGTCCGGGAGATGGTGTCTGCGCGCCGCGTGGAACGCGCAACATCTGCCTCAGCGGTTGCGCCGCGGACAGCGACTGCCGCGACGGGTACGCGTGTCGCCCGAGCGTCGCCGGCGATCCCGCGAGCGTGACCGTCTGCACCCCCGCGTGCACGACCGACGACCAGTGCCCGGGCCGCGGCACCGAGTGCGACACGACGACCGGCTTGTGCGTCGTGCCCGGCTGAACGTCGAGCCCCGCGCGTCTCGGACGAGCCGATCCGGCAGCCGCCGGGTCGGCTCGCACCCTTTGGGCGCGCTCACCCGTCGCGACCGAACACGTACGTCTGGTCGTGCTGCACGCAGATCCGGGCGCGTCCCGTCTCCTTCGCACGGTAGAGGGCCGAGTCCGCTGCGCGCAGGAGCTGATCCTTCGACCCGATCCCTCGGCTCGGATAGAGCCCGAGACCGATCGAGGCCGAGATCTCGAGGCGCGCGCGGGGCGTCTCGAAGCGCCGCTCGCTGAAGGCCTTGAGGACTCGGTCCGCGACGACGAGCGCCCCCGCGAGCTGGGTGCTCGGCAGGAGCACGACGAACTCCTCGCCGCCGTAGCGCGACACCACGTCCGTGTCCCGCACGGACGCCTTGAGGCGTGCGCTGACCTCGCGCAGCAC
>JBKDQC010000664.1:0-23573 GCA_046342295.1 Deltaproteobacteria bacterium
CGATCACGTCGGGCTGCGCGGTGACGTAGCCGCGGCAATTGGCGGCGAGCCCCGCCGAGCTCGCGTCGATGCTGCCGCCCGAGGTGACGTCGTAGGACGCCGGATCGGGGACGAAACCGCCGGTCAGCGTGAACACGCCGAAGTTGGCGGAGCCGCCGCCGAGGATGAGCGGGCTACGCTGCGCCACGCTCCGCGATGCGGGGACCGCGACCGAGACCACGATGGCAGCGAGGGCGAGAAGCGAAGCGAGGACGGCGACAGACTTCTTCATGGCGGAGACTCCTTTTCATGGGGTGGGTCGAGCGCAGGCGAGTCCGCTCGAATCACGCGCGCCTCGGACGTAGGAACCGCGAAGCGCACGCAACGTTCGCGTGCGGCTTCGCACAAGGGGGGGCGGCGCTTCGTGCCGAGGTCATCCGATCGAGCGCGAAGCGCGGACAGACAGCCCCTGGTCGGTGCGTGCGCGTCTGCGCGCACGGCGTCCCAAGGCCTCAGAGCATGAGTCACTTGGATTGACTCATGCTCTGACATTTCTTGCCGGAGGGTCTGGCCGCAGACCCTCCCTCTCGCCGAGTGAATCGGCGAGAGCCTCCCTCCCGCCGATTCGAGCCCGTGGCACCCGCATCGATCCATCCGAGTGCCACGTGCTCTCAGAGGCGCTCGCCGAGGTCAAGCGAGGTCGGCCTCGGTCGTCGAAGCACGCAGGACCGT
The DNA here is from genome assembly GCA_046342295.1 of Deltaproteobacteria bacterium. Lineage (GTDB taxonomy): Bacteria > Myxococcota_A > Polyangia > Polyangiales > Sandaracinaceae > JAFLCL01. Next base: position 712 of record JBKDQC010000664.1, read on the forward strand.
CGCGGTTCCACGGTGTCACTCGGAAGTGCCCCCGGGAGTCACACCCTTCGCGGTGAGCTCCGGCACCGTCTCGGCGAACGGGATGGTCTTGACCCTCGGTGGGGGACGGCCCGTGCGCCGAACCTCGAGATCGCCGAGGTCGGCGAGCGCGGCCTCCAGCTCCGCCATGGTCGCGAAGCGATCGCTCGGAGACTTCGCGAGCGCGCGAGAGAGGAGGTCGTCGAGCTGCTTCATGCGCTCCGGAGGCTCGAGGGTGTACGAGAGCAACGACGACACGAGCCGCGGGGTCTCGTGAACGTGCGCGGTGAGCACGGCGACGACCGAGTCGTCTTCGAACGGCGCGTGGCCCGTCAGGGCGAAGAAGAGGACCGCGCCGAGCGCGTACACGTCACTTCGCGCGTCGGTGCTGCGGCCAAGCGCCTGCTCGGGCGACATGTAGGCAGGCGTGCCGACCACGATGCCTTCGCGTGTGAGCGTGGCGCTGCGCGCCTCGTCGACGATCTTCGCGATGCCGAAGTCGAGGACCTTCATGAAGTCTCGCTCGCCGCCCAGGGTCGCGACGAACAGGTTCTCCGGCTTGATGTCGCGGTGAACGAGGCCCTTCTGATGCGCCTCTCCGATCGCGCGCGCGGCCTGCCGCACGAGGTTCACGGCGCGCGCAGGTGCCAGAGGACCGTCTGACTCCACGAGGTCGAGGAGGGTCTCGCCGTCCAGCAGCTCCATCGCGTAGTAGTAGAGGCCGTCGTCCGTCACACCCGCGTCGAACACGCGCACCGTGTTCGGATGCTCGAGCTCGGTCATCGCCTCGATCTCGCGGTCGAAGCGGGTGAGGCCGGCTCCGCTCGCGAGCTCGGCCTTGAGGATCTTCACCGCCACGTGCTTGCGAAGCGCGGGGTGGTAGGCGCGCCACACCTCGCCCAGGCCGCCCTGACCGATGCGCGTGTCGAGGCGATATCGGCCCACGACGCGCGCTTGATGAAGCCGTCTCTTGAGGGACCACGTCACATCGCCGCCCACGGCGAGGAGGCCCGCGGTGGCGACGGTCAGAACGACCTGGAACGCGAGCGTCGAGAGCGCGGACGGCTCGGCCAGCTGCGCGGCCACCGTGGTCTCGAACGCGGCACCGACGAGGAGCGCGGTGGGATAGCCGAGGGCCGTCAGGCCCATCGCGAGCAAGCCTCGCCGCAGCGGAAGCGGTCGACCGAGCGCTTGCACGCACAGCACCGCCGAGACGCCGTGCCCGGCGGGGCTCTCGAGGCCACGCCACAACACTGCGTAGCCGCCGAGCGCGAACGCCGCGCCGATGTAGGTGAGGCGGCAGAGCAGATCGAACGAGCGCTCCGAGGGCGGCGGCGCGCTCCTCAGGCGCAGCCACACGGCGAGCACGACCAGGCCGTACGCAGCGCGGATGGAGAGCAGCCACGCGACCGGTGCCTGCCCCGACGCGCCCACGAAGAGGTCGCTGAAGCCACCGACCAACCACAGCGAGAGCCCGACGCCGACGATGGTCCGCGTGCGCGCGATGGCCTCACGCAGCTCGGCCTCGTCTGCGTTCGACGGCTCCGACGTGCCGAGACGGACGCGGGCCGGACGCGAGCTCGGTCGGTCGGCGGGCGATGCGGGTGTGGCCGCGGGCACGGTGCGGTGATCGTACACGCCGGCGCGAGATGGGTGCAGCCCAGCGACGGCGCGCGCGCGGCGTGCTCACTTGTCTGGGCGCGAGCCCGAGCGGACCTGCACGCTCGGCGGCTTCAACGAAGGCCCCGTGTGCGGAGGGTCTCCCAGGAGCGCTCGCCGCCAGCGCCGGTGTCGGTGGGCAGGCCTTCTTGCAGCCAGCCTCTCTCCGAGAGCTGGCCGAAGGCATCGCGGCCGCCTCCCCAGCCTGCACGAAGATCCACGAGGCGCTCGTAGCCGCGGGCCTCGAGCGCCGTGAGCGCCTGCATCGAGCGGCTGCCGCTCTGGCACGACAGCACGACCTTCGCGTCCTTGTCGGGGAAAAGGCGCTCGAAGACGGCGACGAAGTCTGGGTTGAGCGAGCGCCCTCGCGCGTCGAGGAACATCCACGGCAGGTTGAGCGCGCCCGCCGGGTGACCGGCCTCGAACTCCGCGACGCTCCGAACATCGACCAAGCGGTGACCGTCGTTCTCGAGGAGCTCGTGCGCCTCTCTGGCGCTGACGCGTCGGTCCATCTCGGATGTTTCGCAACGAACGAGCGCTTCGGCAAGCGCTTCGTGGGGCCGCGTGCCGTAGAGTGCGGCATGGAGATCGTCCGGCCGTCCCGGTGGGTCGCGCAGCCCTGGCGCAACGGGGGCGGCACGACGCACGAGATCGTCCGCGAGGGGACGTCCGACACGTTCACGTTCCGTATGTCCGTCGCCGATGTCGCACGGGACGGGCCGTTCAGTCTCTTCGCGGGGATCGACCGCTGGATCGTCCTCCTCGAGGGCTGCGGCTTCACGCTCCATGGCGGCGGGTCGTCGCACACCCTCGAGCAGCCGTTCGCGCCGCACCGTTTCGCGGGTGAGGAGCCGATCGTGTGTACGCTCCGCGACGGGCCCGTGCGCGACCTGAACGTGATGGCGGCGCGCGATCGCCTCGAGCTCGCGGTCGAGGCCGTCGTGGTGTCCGAGGTGCGCGCGCTCGCGCCGCCCGCGCGCGCGACGCGCGGCTACGTCTTCGTGCTGGCGGGTCCGCTCTTGCTCGAGGGCGCGCGCCTCGAGCGGCACGATCTCGCCGTGCGCGCTGCGCTTCCGCTCGAGATCCGCGGCGTCGGTGAGGCGCTCGTGATCTGGTCGACGCCGCGCGCTCCCGGTTGACGCGGCGGCCTCCGGGCCCTCCAATCCCCGCCATGAGCGAGCCCAAGCGAGTGTTCAGGACCGACGCCGAGTGGCGTGAGAAGCTCACGCCCGAGCTGTTCCGCATCACCCGTCAGGGCGGCATCGAGGGCGCGCTCCGCGGCGGCCCGCGCGCCTCCGCGAGCTCGCGCCTTCAGCAGACGGTGTCTCTGTGACTCGGAAGGCCGCGAACGAGACGGTCCGCGTGTTCCAGTACGCGGCGTGTGGGACCTGCAAGAAGGCGCTGGCGTGGCTCGATGCCCACGGCGTCGCGTACGAGGGCGTGCCGATCGTGGAGCGCCCTCCGAGCCTCCGCGAGCTCGGCGAGCTCGTGGAGAAGAGCGGACTCCCCGTGAGGAAGTGGCTCAACACGAGCGGCCAGAGCTACCGCGCGCTGCTCGCGGCCCGCGGCAAGGAGGCGGTCGAGAAGCTGGGCGACCGCGAGCTCCTCGCCCTGCTCGCGGCGGACGGAAAGATGATCAAGCGCCCCGTCGTGGTCGCGGGGGAGCACGTCCTCGTCGGCTTCTCGGAGGCGGCCTACGAAGCGCGCTTCGGCGGCGGGAGCGCGCGATGAGCGAGCGCGCCCGGGTCGCGCTCGTCACCGGCGCGAGCGCGGGGATCGGGGTCGCGACGGCGCTCTCGCTCGCGCGGCGCGGCCTGCGCGTTCGCATCGTCGGGCGAGATCCCGACAAGACCGCGCGCGCTCGGGCGGCCATCGCGGCGCTCGATCCGAGCGTGGTCGCCTTCCGCGCGAACTTCTCGTCTCTGAGCAGCGTCCGCTCCTTGGCGAACGAGCTGCTCGCGCGCGGCGAGCCGCTCCACGTGCTCGTCCACAACGCGGGCGTCTGGCACCCGGAGCTGGTGCGCTCCGAAGACGGGCTCGAGGACACGATCGCCGTGAACCACCTCGCGCCCTTCCTCCTCACGCACCTGCTTCTGCCGCGCATGCGCGAGAGCGAGGGAGACCGGCGCATCGTGCACGTGAGCTCGCGCCTCCATGCGCAGGCCGGTGCGACCGCCAGCGTCGCAGGACGCCTCGTGCACCTCGCGAACATCGCTGGCCTGCGGGTGCGCTCGGTGGGCGCGCGGCTCGATTTCGCGGCCCTCGACCACGACCCGAGCTACCGGGGCATCGAAGCCTACGCGCGGAGCAAGCTCGCGCAGCTCGTCTTTTCGTGCGAGCTCGCGCGTCGCGAGAGGGATGTGACGTCGAACGCGGTGCACCCGGGCTCGGTGGCGACCGAGGTCACGCGCGGCAACGCGTGGCTCGCGACGCTCCAACCCCTGGCCGCGCCCTTTCTCAAGACACCGGCGCAGGGCGCCGAGACCAGCGTGCACGTCGCGACCGCGCCTTCGCTCGCGGGCGTCACCGGGCGCTACTTCGCGCGCTCCCGGCAGGCTCGCTACGCCTCCCTGGCCGATGACCGCGCGGTCGCCGAGCGGCTCTGGCGCTGGAGCGCGGAGCGTGTCGGTCTCGGTGGGTGAGGCTCCGGGCCCTCAGCCGTTCCTCGAGACGGTGCTCGCGAGGCCATCGCGGTAGAGGCGCTCGCCGAGGATCGGGAACTCGACGCCCGAGATCGCGCGCGCGGCGAGGAGGCCTCCCATCACGGCGCCTTCGAGGCAGGCCGCGTAGAAGCCGTTGTCGATCCAGTCGCCGGTGATCGTGAGGTTCGAGAGGCCGGTGCCGTCGGCCGTCATGCGGAACTTGTTCGAGCCGGGCAACGACAGGGTGCAGCGCTCGGAGGGGTCTGCGTTCGAGCGGATGTACTGCGCGTCGAGCCGCGCGACGCCCACGCGGTTCTCGGCGTCGTGGAAGCGCGTCCAGTCCGGCTGGCCGGGCTGCCGGGGATCTTCGATCCCGGGCAGGATCGTGATCATGTGCTTCTCGATCCACTCCACGGCCGCGCGCTTCGCGAGCTCGGTGTGGCGGCGCACGAAGTCCGGATCCTGATCCACCGGGGGACAGTGGAATGGGCCGGGCTGCGAGCCGCAGAAATAGCTCACGTCCTTGGGCTGGGGAGCCGGCGCACCCTGCCAGTCCTCGAAGCGCATCGTCTGCGTCATGTCCGACCACGTGTCGTAGAGCTCGGGGCCATCGGAGAGCAGCGGCCTCGGGCCGGGCCAGCCGAGCGCGGCCTGGTCGCAGTCGAACCAGATCTGCATCGCCACGGTCTGCACCGTGCCGACGTGGTCGATCATGTTCTTCCACCGCGGTCGCGCGAGCAGCGTCTCGGGCAGCAGGAAGGGCAGACACGCGATCGGCGCGTTGAGGAGGACGTGGTCGAAGTCGCGTCCGAGCTCGAAGTCCGCGATCGACTGTCCCTCGTGGCTCGCGTAGTAGGTCTCGAGCTCTTCGAAACGCTCGGGCATGCCGCCCACGAGCTGGTCGGCGTCGGGGCGGTCGGGCCAGCACGGCACCCCGAGCACGCTGACGAGCGGCCGGTAGCTCTCGACGCCACCGCGGACGACGCACTGCTGCCACGCGCGGACGCGCGTGACCTGCTCGCCCTCCACGGCGAGCTCCTTGACCTGGTGGAAGAAGCGGAACTTCACGCCGCGCGCGAGGAGGGCCTGGTAGATCGGCGCGACGATCACGTCGCCCATGCCGGCCTGCATGCGGAAGTAGGTCGCTCCTTTGGGCCCGCTCGCGATGCGGAGGATGCACATGTACGCGGTGCCCGCGGACATGAGCTTCTTGCGCGAGAGCCCGTCCTTGTAGGAGAAGGCCGCGAAGTAGATGAACTGCACGAAGGGGCAGCTCCGGTGCTCTTCGCGCAGGCCGTGCTTCACGAGCCAGTCCGCGAAATCGTATTCGTCGATGCGCGCGAAGCCTCCGGGGGAGAGCACCTCGTCCGCGGCCGTGCCGCGCAGGAGCGCGAGGAGCACCTCGACGGTCTCGAGCGCGAGCGTGAGCCTCGAGTGACCCTCGACGAGCACGCTCGCGAGCGCGTCGAGGGCGCGCAAGAGGTCCTCCACGAGCGCGATGACGCGGGGCAAGAGCTTCTCGAGCGCGAGGCTCACGTCGTGGACGAGCTCGAAGATCTTCGGCAGCGCGGTGATGACGAGCTTGGTGATGGCGTCTGCCGAGCCGTCGCTCGGCCGGCCGGTCGCGCGCTCCCAGTCGCGACCGAACGGGAACATCGCGTGCTCGAGACCGTGGGCCGCGCGTGGACCGAACATGATCTCGAAGACGCCGACGATGAGCTCTTGCACCCAGGCGCGGCTCGAGAGCATCACGCCGCCCTGGCCGGGCACCGCCTCGTTGCGCGGCAGCGTCAGCTCGAGGGGGATCCAGCGGCCCTCGTTCTTCCACTCGAGGACTCCGAGGTCTTCGGGATGAAAGGCCTCGCGCCAGCTCGCGAGCGGCGAGCCCGCCGGCCTCCGCAGCTCGGCGTAGACCTTCTCGATCATGTCGAAGAAGTTGTCGTAGAAGCCGAACATGATGTGGAGGCCGTGCTCCTGGATGCGCTGGTGGTCGGTCGCGTTGCGTCCGCTCGCGCCTTTGCCCCCCGAGCGCCAACCCTGCTGAAGGACCGTGAACTCGTATTTCTTCTGCCAACCGGGCTCGTTGGTGAGCTTCCAGAGGCAGCTCAGCGCGGAGGGTCCGCTGCCGATCACGAGAATGCGCTTCTTCGTCTCCATCACTCGTCTCTCTGCCTGCCCCGCGAGCGAGGCGAGGCGATCGTGCCATCAGACCGGGAATCGTTCTGCCTCGACGCCGCCGAGCCCGTGCAGCGTGACGAGCTCGCCCAGGGCGGTGGACGGACGCCCGTGCTCCCGCGCCAGCGCGCGCAAGGCGATGGCCCGCTCCCAGGGCTGCGACATGCGCTGCGCCGACTCGGCGGCGCGGGCCAGGGCGGCCTCGGAGGCGGCACGCTTTCCGCGCAGACGCAGCTGGTAGGCCTCGATCAACGAGGCGATCGGGCGCGCGGCCGGCCAGCGGCGGGCCAGCCGTGCGAGGCCCGCGAAGGCACGCACGGCGTCACGCTCGAGCTCCTCGGGAGAGGGAAGGGCGGCGGTCCCTGGCGCGTCGGCGCGGCGCAGCTCGAAGAGGCGCGTCAGCACGAGCGCCGCGTGCGCGTGGCCGTCCATCGCGCGGGCGAAGGCGATCGCGTCGTCGCTCTGCTTGGTGACGAGCGCGAGGCACGCGCGCGCGCTCACGAGCGCCTCCGCGTGGCGCTCGGCGAGCAGAAGCGCCCAGGCATTCACGCCCTGCGCGACGAGGGACATCATCGTCGGGCCCGGCTCCGCGACGGCGAGGCCGTCAGGCGCGCCGAGCAAGGCCAGGGCGTCCTCGACGCTCGCGCCTTGCCGCAAGCGGCAGGCGGCCTGCATCGCCCGCGACAAGCCCGCCACGGGAGGCTCGACCTTGCGCGCGACGGCGACGCATCGGTCGAAGAGATCGTAGGCCGTGTCGAGCTCTCCGAGCTGGTAGTGCGGCTCTCCGGACTGGAAGTACGCGCGGTGCCGCCAGAGGCCGGAGCCGACGCGGTCGGCGAGCGCGCGCGCGTGCGCGAGCGGCACGAGCGCCTCTTGGTTGCGGCCCAGGCTCGAGAGGCTCAGCCCGAGGATCACCTTCGCGCTGATCTGGGCGGGGGCATCGCCGAGCGCGTCGGCGACGGCCACCGCCGCCTCGGCGTCGCGCAAGCCGGCGTCGTGCATGCCGAGCACCACGAGGATGAAGCCCATCGATCCCTGGGCAATCGCGCGCGCAGAAGATGGGCCGCAGGATCGTGAGACGAGGTCGGCGTACACCGCCAGGCCGAGCTGGCCCACGCGGTCGCCGGCCCACATCGCGACGGTCTGCAGCGTGACGGACGCCTCGCAGGCCTCGGCGAGGAGCGCACGCCTCGATGCGTCGACCTGCACGGGCGGCACATACCGCCGCCACACCTCCTGCGCGAGGTCGAGGGCCACGTGGCCCGCATGCGTCGGGGTCCGAAGGCCCGCCCATCGGAAGGTCTCGTCGCCCCAGGAGCGCGCCGCGTCGTGCTCACCGAGGCTGTAGCTCGCCTCGGTGAGCATGCGACCCCACCGCGCGCGGGTGAGGTCGAGCCCGAGGGGGCCGCGCACGGCCTCGTCGAAGCGCAGCGCCTTCGTGAGGTGTTCGACGCACTCTCGGTTCGCGTCGGCCTCGAGCGCCTGCTCCCCGGCCAGGCCGTGGTAGTGCGCCGCCCGCGCGGCGTCCTCGGCGATCTCCCAGTGGTGCGCGAGCAACGCCGTCACCGAGGCGAGCTCGTCGTCGGGGGCGTTCTCGATGGCGCGCGCGGCCGCCGCGTGGAGCATGCGCCGCTCGGCGAAGGGGAGGAGCGCGTACGCGGTCTCGTGGAGGAACGCGTGCCGGAACCGCCACGCGCCCGGGTGCGTCGAAGGGTCGGCGTCGAGGAAGGTCGCGTCGCAGAGGCGCTGCACGAGGCCGTCGACCTCGGCCGTCGAGAGCGCAGGCAGGAGCGCCTGCAGCGTGCGGACGTCGAAGCTCGGGCCGAGCACGGCCGCGCAGCGGAGCGCGGTCCGCTCGGGTCCACCGAGCCGGTCCATGCGGCTCGTGATCACGCCGGTGATCGACGTCGGCAGATCGAGCGTCTCGAGCGGTCGCGCGAGGCGCACCTGGCCACGCGCGACGACGAGACCGCCGACGTCGCGCGCGGCGAGCGCGAGCTCCTCGGCGAAGAACGGATTTCCATCTGCGCGCGCGGCGAGCAGCGAGAGGAGCGGCCCGGGCAGCTCGCCGACGCCGAGGCGCATGGCCACGATCTCGCCGAGCGTCGAGGCGGGCAGATCCTCGAGCACGATCACCTCGGAGGCCCCGGCGAGGAGCAGGAGCTCGCGCTCGGGCGCGGGCGCGGGCACCGGCCGGGTCGTGCCGATGAGGAGGAGACCGTCGACCTCCTCGACCAAGCGCAGACAGAGCGACCACGAGGCGCGGTCGGCCCAGTGAAGATCTTCGATCGACCAGACCACGGGGACACGCGCGATGGCCGCGCGCGCCAGACCGACCACGAGGTCGCCGAGCCGCTCGGCGCGCGTGGTGCCCACGATCTGGGCGCACTCTGCGCTCTCGGGCACGTCGAGCGGGACGATCGCGTCGAGCAGCGGCGCGAGCCACGCGAGCTCCGGAACGTCCATGCGAAGCCGCTCGAGCGCGAGCTCCCGCGCGCGGCTCACGCTCGCACCTGCAGGAATGCCCAGGAGATCGAGGATGGCGCCGCGCACGGCGTGGTAGGGGGTCGCGACCTCGATGGCGTCGGCGCCGCCATCGAAGACGAGCGCGCCGCGCACGGCTGCGAGCTCCCGCGCGGCCTGAAGCATCACGGACTTGCCCATCCCAGGCTCGGCCTCGAACAGCACGACGCCTCCGCGGCCCTCCCGGAGGGCATCGAGACGCGACGCGACGCGACCGAGCTCGGCCTGCCTGCCAGCGAGGCGCACGGCGCGCGCGCGCGTGACATGGCGCCCCACGGGTCGAGACACGGGCTGCGGCGCGGCGAATCCCTTGAGCTGCAGCGGCGGCAGATCGACGAAGTCGACGCTTCGCGCGGCGAGGCGCCGCGTCTGGGCGCAGACGAGCACCTCCTCGCGCGCGGCCTGCATGAGCCGTGCAGCGAGGATGCTGACCGAGCCGACGACGTCGTAGCAGAAACGCCCGGCCGCCCCAGCGGGGCCCGCCCACATCACGCCCGTCGCGACACCGACAGAAGCCGCGAAGCCGCGGGCGGCGAAGATGGACCGGAGCGCGAGCGCGGCCTCGATCGCGCGCACGGCGTCGTCGTCGTTCGCCTGCGGCGGCAGGCCGAAGACTCCGATCAGCCCGATCCCCTTGTCTCCGAGGACCTCGAGCTGGGGCGTGCCGAGGCGCGACAGCTCCTCTTGCAGCGCGGAGACGGCTTCGGTGAGGCGAGCGAGCGTCGCGTCGTCGTGAACGTCGAGGTCGTGCAGCGAGGCGAAGAAGGTGGAGACCGGCCGGAACTCCGCCGCGGGCATCAGGGCGCTGGCTCGCAGCTGGTGCCGCACCACCGGCGGCAAGGACGCATCGATCGCCGGCCCGTGCTCTTCGGCCACGGGCATCACGAGCGGCGCGGCCTGCACCGGCGCGACGTCCGCCACCTGGTAGGCGCCGGCGTCGATCGGCGCGCCGCGTCGATCCGCGCCCAGCCGACGCCAGGTGTCCTCGCTGACCGTCACCACCCCGCGCGAGGCGACACGGTCGATGCGGGCGTTGTCGCCGATCGCCTCGCCCTGGACCATCAGGATCCAGGCGCCTTCGGACCCACCGACCTCCCACACGCGGGTCGCTCCGCAGCCGACCGCGGCGCGAACGCCCACGCCCGCGGCCGTCGCGGACGACTCGAGGCGCGCTTGCACGTCGAGCGCGGCGCGGACCGCGCGCCGGCAGGCCGCGTCTCGCTCGGAGCCCGTCGAGGCCGGAAAGAGCGCTCCGACCGCGTCCCCGGCGTGGTAGAGCACGTCTCCACCGGCGCTGAGGACCTGCTCGGTGATCGCGCCGAAGAGGTCGTGGACGATCTCCGAGAGCGCCTCGGTACCGCGCGCGCCGTCGCGGGCGTGGCGCGCAGTGAGCTCGGAGAAGCCCGACACGTCGAGCGTGAGCACGGCTCCCCAGCCGTCCTCGGGGCGCGTGCGATCGGCGCCTGTCCCGAGCCGCACGATGCGGTCGAGCTGCGTGCGCGAGAGAAACGCGCGCGGCCAGCCGGCATGGTGTGCAGCGGCACGCGGGAGCGCGTCCAGAGGCTTCGATGCGGGATCCGCCACGTCGGGGCATGCTCCCCGGGGGGCTCGCCGGGGGTCAAGCGCGCCTGCTCACGCCCCGTTTGGTGGCCCTTCCGCCGGGACCTTCTTCCGCGCGTTCTTCCGGAAGCGGAGATTCAGCGCCTCCACGCTCACGGAGAACGCGAGCGGGAAGTAGATGTAGCCCTTGGGCACGTGGTGCCCCGTTCCGTCGGCCACGAGCACCGCGCCGATCAGCACGAGGAACGCGAGCGCGAGGATCTTCACGCTCGGGTTGTCGTTGACGAAGCGGCCGACGGGCTCGGCGAAGAGGAGCATCACCGCCACCGCCGTCAGCACCGCGCAGACCATCACCCAGATCTGTTCGGGGGGCACCATGCCCACGGCCGTGATGATCGAGTCGAGCGAGAACACGGCGTCGACGAAGACGATCTGCGCGAGAATACGGCCGAGCGGGATGTCTTCCTCGCGCGTGTCCTCCTCGGAACCGTCGTGCAGACCTTCGACCTTGTTGCGGATCTCGATCGTCGCCTTGCCGATGAGGAAGAGCCCTCCGGCGAGGAGGATCAGGTCCCTCCCCGAGAGCTCGTTGCCGAGCACCGTGAAGAGCGGAGCGGTCAGCCCCATCACCGCGCGGATCCCGAAGAGAAGGCCGATGCGCATGACGACGCTGAGGCCGATGCCCAGGCGCATCGCACGCGGTCGCGCGCTCGCGGGCAGCCGCGACACCAGGATCGAGATGAAGACGAGGTTGTCGATCCCGAGCACGATCTCCATCACGACGAGGGTGAGGAGGTCGATCCAGGTCGAGGGGTCATCGATGCCGGGCAGCATGGGGTGGCCTCAGCTTCCTCTGAGCCGCGCGTTCCCGCGTGTTCGCGCGGATCTCGGGGTCATGCGAGGTAGTGGTAGGCGATCGCGGTGATCGCGAGCAGACAGACGACGAGCACGCCGATCTGCACGGGGTCGACGGCGATGCGCCGGAGGAGCGCGCTGGCCGCGTCGGCCACCGCAGGGTCCTTCGAGCCCACGAGCGGCTCGAGGACCGCACGCATCTCGCGGTAGTTGCCCAGCTGGTAGAGCGCCAGACCGCGTCGCAGCGCCTCGCCGTCCGGCGTGCCGGCCGCCGGCAGCGGGGGCTCGCGGAGCACGGCGCTTCGTGGCTCCTCGCCTCCGGAAGGCTTGTGGTCGCCTCCGGAAGGCTCGTGGTCGTCATCCGAGCGCTCGGCGACCTGGTCGGTCTTGGAATCGTCGCTCATCGCGGCCTCAGTCGATGGGGTAGGGCGGGCTCTGCGGCACGTCGTTCGGGATCTCCCACGGGCTCGACCAGAGGCTCTGACCGCCGTCGATGAGGAAGGTCTGACCCGTGACGTAGTCGGCGACCCGCGAGCAGAGGTAGACGACGAGGTGGCTGACCTCTTCCTCTCCGCCGAGCCGCTTCAGCGGGATCGCCCTGCGCGCGGCCTCGAGGAACTCCTCCGGGTACTGCGCGGTGCCCGAGGTCCTGATGACGCCCGGCGCCACGCAGTTGACGCGGATGCCGTGGCAGGCCCACTCGACCGCGAGCGTCTTGGTCAGGTTCTGCACGCCCGCGCGCGCGGCGCCGGTGTGCACCATGCCGGGGAAGCCTCGCTCGACCTGCGCGGTGATCGACACGATGCGCCCGCGCTTGCGCGGGATCATCGCCGCGGTCGCGACGGCGTGCGTCATGGTCCAGGTGCCGAGGAGGTTGTTGCGCACCACCGCCTCGAAGCCCTTGGGCGCGATGTGCTCCGCCGGGCTCGGGAACTGACCGCCCGCGTTGTTCACCAGGATCGAGATCTCTCCGAAGCGCTCGAGCACCGCGGCCACGAAGGCCTGGACCTCCTCCGGCTTGCGGATGTCGCAGGTCTTGGCGAGCACCTCGACGCCCTCGGACGAGAGGGCCGCGCGCGTGTCCTCGAGGGGCTCGGGGCGACGCCCGGCGATCGCGATCTTGGCGCCGAGCCGACCGAGCTCGCGCGCCACGACGCGGCCGATGCCGGTGCCGCCCCCGGTGACGATCGCGACCTGACCGTCGAAGAGACCCGAACGGAAGAGCTGCTCCATGCGGGCGCGTCTATATCACGCCCCCGCATCGGGCCGGCCAGGGCGATGGAGGCGCGAGGGCGCCCGTGTTACCCAGCCCTGGGTGTCCGACCACCACGACCGAGACCGACCGGGCGCGCCCCGCCGGGCCATGCTGAGCGTCGTCGCGCTGAACGAGCTGGCCCGAGGCCTCCTCGAGCGCGGCGCTCCGCACGTGTGGGTCGTGGGCGAGGTCTCCGATGTGACCCGCGCGGTCTCCGGGCACCTCTACTTCTCGCTCGGAGATGCGCGCGCGCAGGTCCGGTGCGTCATGTACCGCACCGACCTCACGAAGGTCGCGCTCGGCCTCGCGCCGGGCACGCGCGTCGAGGTGCGGGGCGGGCTGACGCTCTACGAGCCCCGCGGCCACTTCCAGCTCCAGGTCCGCGAGCTGCTCGAGGCGGGCGTCGGGGCGCGCGCGCTCGAGGTCGCGCGCCTCAAGAAGAAGCTCGCGGCCGAGGGCCTGCTCGATCCGGCGCGCAAGCGCCCATTGCCCGCGTATCCGCGCACGATCGGGGTGGTGACGAGCCGCGACGGCGCGGCGTGGCGCGACATCGTGAAGGTCGCCCTCGATCGCTTCCCAGCGCGCCTCGTGCTCGTGCACGCGGCGGTGCAGGGGCCCGACGCGCCCGAGCAGATCGTGCGCGCGCTCGAGACCCTGCAGCACGGTCGCTTTCGAAGCCTCAGCGTAATCCTCCTCGCGCGCGGCGGAGGCGCGAGCGAGGACCTGGCAGCCTTCGATGACGAGCGCGTCGCGCGCGCGGTCGCGGGCGCGCGCGTCCCCATCGTGACCGGCGTGGGCCACGAGATCGACGTCACGCTCGCCGACCTCTGCGCGGACGTGCGGGCGGCGACGCCCTCGAACGCGGCCGAGCGCGCCGTGCCGTCGCTCACGGCGATCCGGGCGCAGATCGCAGCCGAGGAGCGGGCGCTCCAGCGCGCGTTCGATCGCCGCGTCGGCGAGGCGCGGCTCGCGCTCGAGCGCCTCACGCGCGCGCTCGCCGATCCGCGGCGACTGCTCCGGAGCCCACGGGCCCGCGTGCTCGAGGCCGAACGCACGCTCGAGCGGACGAGCCGCCGTCGCCTCGCGAGAGACCGCGCGGAGCTGTCGGGCCTCGCCGAGCGCCTCTCTCGCCACGAGCCGCGCGCCCGGCTCGCGCGCGATCGCGCGGAGCTCTCCGCGCTCGAGCGGCGCCTCGCGCCTGCCATGGAGCGCCGCCTCGCGCGGGCGCGCCACGAGCTCGAGGCGACGGCCGCGCGCGGGGCGGCCCCGCTCGGCCGGGCCGGCGCGCGCGATCGAAGCGCGCTCGAGGCGCTCTCGGAGCGCGGCGCGCGCGCGGTCGCACTCTTCGTCACCAAGAGCCGGGCGGCCCTGGTCGGTCACGCGCGCGCCCTCGACGCGCTCTCGCCGCTCAAGGTGCTCGACCGCGGCTACGCGATCGCCACGCGGCGCGACGACGGACGCGCGATCCGCGACGCGTCCGAGGCGCCGCCGGGCACGCGCCTCGAGGTGCGCGTGTCGCGCGGACGCTTCACGGCCGAGGTCGTCGACGACGGCTGAGGAGGGCCCGCGCGCAGACCATCCATTCGTTTCGGCGTCGGGGCATCCCCTCCAGCGCCGCCGGTTTCTGCACGAGGAAGGACCCCGGTATTGCTCGTCGCCCGGCCCGCACGTGTCCGGTCCGCACGTGTCCACTCTGCACGGGCTTCGAGAGCGACCTCGGGTATACCTCGCTGCGGTGGGTCGTCTGTCGCTCATTCCGTTCGTCTCCGTCCTCGCCGCGTGCGGCGCCAAGTCGGGCCTCGAGGTCGCCGACGATGCTTCGGTCGAGGCGTCGCTCGACGCGGCGCGCGGTCTCGACGCGACGCGTGGTCCCGAGGCGGCCCGCGACGCGTCCTCTTCTCCGCAGCCGGACGCCCCGCCCGATGCCGGCCGCGACGCGCCGCTCGATGCATGCACGGAGCGCAGCTACGCGCTCACGCCGATCCGGCCGGAGATCATGTTCGTCGTGGATCGCTCCACCTCGATGGGCTGGTCGCTGACCGGACCGACCGGGCCCGGCCCGAGCCGCTGGTCGATCCTCGTCGACGCGCTGCGCGAGCAGCTGCCGGTCTACGACGGCCGCTCGGAGATGGGGCTCACGCTGTATCCCATCGAGGGAGGCGATCGCTGCTCGGTGGCGAGCGAGCCCGCCCTGGCCCCTGCTGCGATGCAGGCCGCGCCGCTCCTCGACCGCGTGATGGCGAGCGGGCCGGGTGGGCGCACCCCGACGGCCGCGGGCCTCGAGGCCGCGGAGCGCTGGTTCGCCTCGCATCCCGACGCGGCGGTCGTGCAGGCCGTGGTGCTCGCGACCGATGGAGCGCCCAACTGCAACGACGCCCTCGATCCCCGCCGTTGCCCCTGCACGAACGGCGCGGGCCTCTCGAGGGGATGCATGGGCGACGCCGAGCTCTGTCTCGATGATGCGCGGACGCTGTCCGTCCTCGAGCGCCTCGCCGCGCAGGAGGTGCCCACCTACGTGATCGGCATCGACGGCGACCCCGATCCTGCACTCTCGGACGTGCTCCGCGCGATGGCCGTCGCTGGCGGACGACCGAACCCTCTCGATCCGGGGCGAGCCTATTACTCGGTGCGTGACGCGGCCGATCTCTCCGCCGCCTTCGATCGCATCCAGGCCTCGATCGTCTCGTGCTCGCTCGCGGTCGAGCTCGCGGGCCCGCCCGAGCGGCCCGTGCTCGTCACGCTCGATGGCGAGCCGGTGCCGCAGGACCCGTCGCGCACCGAGGGCTGGCAGTGGAGCGCCGACCGCGAGCGGACGATTCTCCTCTACGGCGAGGCGTGCATGCGCGCCCAGATGGGTGAGCATGTGCTGACGCTCGAGATCCTCTGCGGTTGAAGTGGCCCGATGACAGCCGACACCGCCGCTTCGATGCGCCTCGAGACCTTCCCGGCCACGCCCACCCAGGTCGGCATGGTCGTGAACTCCGTGCGTGATCCAGGCGTCGAGATCGAGCAGCTCGTCGTGCGCTTCGCAGAGCCGATCCCTCTCGGCGCGCTGCGCGACGTGTTCGAGAGCGTGCACACGCGCCATCCCGTGCTGCGGAGCGCGTTTCGCTGGGAGGGACCGGAGGCCGGCGGGGGCATGCTCCAGGAGGTCTTCCGGGACGCCCCCCTCGAGGTCGTCCGCTCGGCAGGGGAGCTGCGAGAGTTTCTCGATGCAGATCGCGCGCGCGGCTTCGATCCACGGCGTCCGCCACTTCACCGCGCGACCCTCCTCGCGCGCGCGGAGCATGCTGCGGGCGAGGGCGACGTGCTGGTCTGGACCTTCCACCACGCGATCCTCGATGGCCGCTCGTACCGGCGGGTGCTCGAGGAGGTGCTCGACGGGCTCGAGGGTGCGCCCGCGCCTGCACCGCCCCGGGCTTCCTTCTCCGACTATTGTCGGAGCGTCGCGGAGGCGGAACGCTCGGCGAGCCTCGCGTACTTCTCGCGTGCGCTCGAGGGTGCCACCACGACCCCCGTCCCTGCAGTGCGCACGAGCGACGCGCCGCGCGCGCACACCGAGACGACGTGGAGGCTCGCCGATCTGGCGATCGCTCGCGCCGGCGCGGAGCAGGCGGGCGTCTCGATCGCGAACATGATCCAGGCTGCGTGGGCGTGGGTGCTCGCGCGCCGCGGGCGCGTCGAGGACGTCGTCTTCGCCACGACGCGGTCGGGTCGGCTGCCGTCCTTTCCTGACGTGAAAGAGGTGGTTGGCTGCCTGGTCGGCACGCTGCCGCTGCGCGTGCGGGTGGACCAGCACGCGAGCGCGCGGAGCCTCCTCGAGGCGGTGAGGAACAGCACCGTCGCGCTCCGCGCGCACGAGCACGCGCCGCTGACGCCGCTCCTCGCAGGAGCGGGGATCGCGCTCTCGACGCTCGTCGTCGTCGAGCGCTACGACCTCGACACCGCGATGCGCGCCAGGGGGGGCCGTGACGCCTCGCGCGCCTTTGCGCTCTTCGAGCGGAGCGATTTCCCGCTCGTGCTCGCGGCCTACGAGGACGGCGCCGGGGCGCGCCTCGCCCTCGAGCACGACGCGCGCACGCTCCCCCGCGAAGACGCGCTCCTCTTGCTCGAGCACGTGGGAGCCGCGGTGCGTGAGCTCGGGCGTGCCGCGCGTGACGGTGACGGCCGGCCTCTGGCGCTCCTCCCGATCTTCTCCGAGGGCGAGCCCGAGCGCCTCGCGCGCTGGGGGCGCGGCCCGGAGGCCGGGCTGGTCTCCGAGCTCGGGCAGCCCTCGCTCGTCGAGCGCTTCCTGGCGCTCGGCCGGCGACGCGGCGACGAGATCGCGGTTCGCGATGGCGCCGGCACGGAGATCTCTCGGCGGGAGCTGCTCGAGCGGGCCAGGCGCCTCGCCGCGGCGATGTCGAGCGCGGGTGCGGAGGAGAACGAGGTCGTCTTCGTGCTCTTGCCGCGCTCGATCCGCTGGGTCGCGGCGATGTGGGCGACGTGGCTCTCCGGGTGCGTCTACGTGCCCCTCGACGCGAGCGCCCCCGAGGAGCGGCTGCGAACCGTGCACGACGACGTGCTCGAGGGGGGTGCCGCGCGAAGGCCGATCGTCGTGACCGACCGTTCGGGCGCTGCGCTCGCGCAGCGGGCGCTGCCGCGCGCCGAGGTGCTCGACGTCGACGACGCCTGGGATCATCCGTTTCGCGGCTCGGCTCCGGGCTGGGGCCCGCGCGAGGCGGGCGAGGCTTCGGAGGTGGCGATGGCCTACCTCCTCTACACCTCCGGCACCACGGGCCGACCCAAGGGATCGCGCATCTCGCACCGCGCGCTCGCGGCGCACGCCTCGGCGGTGGCCTCTGCGTTCGCCCTCGGGCCGAGCGACCGCGTGTTGCAATTCACGGCCCTCGGCTTCGACGTGTCGATCGAGGAGACCGTCCCGACGCTCCTGGCCGGTGCCAGGCTCGTCCTGCGCTCGGACAAGAGCGCGCAGGATCTCGACGTCTTCGTCCGCGAGGTCGCGGCCGCGGGCGTGACCGAGCTGAACCTGCCGTCGGCGTTTCTTCACGAGCTGCTCGTGCACCTCGAGCAGCGCGGCTCGGCGCTGCCTCGCTCGGTGCGCCTCGTCGTCGTCGGCGGAGAGCGCCCATCGCCCGAGAGCTGGGCGCGGCTCGCGCGCATGAACGCGCGCGCAGAAGCCGAAGGGCGCTCCGCGCCGCGCTTCATCAACGCGTACGGACCGACCGAGGTCACGATCACGTCGGTCCTCTGCGACGTGGGGGCGGCGGGTGTCGCGGCCGACGGACGCGCCGAGCTGCCGATCGGGCGCCCGCTCGGAACGTGTCGCGCGTACGTCGTCCGCGTGCCCGCTGCGCGCGTCCCGCGAGAAGGGGGTCGGCTCTCCTTGCCGCCGGCCCCGGTGAGCGAGCCTGCGCTGGCTTCGATCGAAGAGCCCGGGGAGCTGTGGCTCGCCGGCCCGCAGCTCGCGCACGGCTATCTCGCACGCCCCGAGGCGACGGCCCAGGCCTTCGTGGCCGATCCGTTCGCGGCGGCGGCGGACCTCGCTCGCACGGCGTATCGCACGGGAGATCTGGTCAAGCGCACGCGCAGCGGGGAGATCGTCTTCCTCGGTCGCATGGACCGGCAGCTCAAGCTCCGCGGGCACCGCATCGAGCCGTCCGAGATCGAGAGCGCGCTCCTCGCGCATCCGGGGGTCCGTGACGCTGCGGTCGTCCTCGCGGGGGAGGCCGAGCGACGAGCGCTCGTCGGCTTCGTCACCTCGAACGTGGCGCTCGAGCTCGAAGCGATTCGTGCCGGGCTCGCCAAGAAGCTCCCCGCGGTGATGATCCCTTCGCTTCTGCTGCCTCTCGCGGAGCTGCCCTTGGCGCCGACGGGGAAGGTCGACCGCGCCGAGCTCGAGTCCCGCGCGCGCGCCGCCCTCGAAGACGCGAGAGAGAGAGGGCGCTGGGAGGAGCCGCGCAACGACCTCGAGGCCTGGCTGCGCCCGCACTTCGCGCATGTGCTCGGTCGCGACGACGTGGACCTCCTGAGCAGCTTCTTCGACATGGGTGGGCACTCGCTCCTGGCGATACGCCTCCTCGGTCGCCTGACCGAGGAGCGCCCCGACCTGAAGCTCGAGCTCGCCACCCTCTTCGCGCACCCCAGCGTGCGCGCGCTCGCGGATGCCCTGGCGGGCTCGCGCCCGGGCGAAGCGAGCACGCTGGTTCGCCTCAACCCCATCCGGTCCGACATCGAGGGTGAGGTCCCCTTCTTCGGCATCTGCGGCGTGCAGCTCTACGGTCCCCTCGCGCGCGCCATGGGCGCGGATCGGCCCGTGTACGGGGCCTTCCTGCCGATCGAGGCGAGCGCGGTGCAGGGGCGCGGCGCTCCCCTCGACGTGCGTGCGATGGCAGAGGACTACGTGGCGCTCGTGCAGCGCCACCGCCCGCGCGGGCCGTACCTGCTCGGCGGGGTCTCCTTCGGGGGCCTCCTGGCCTACGAGATGGCGCAGGTCCTGTCGGCGCGGGGAGAGGAGGTGGCGGTCCTGGCGCTCTTCGATGCGATCCTCCCGCGGGCCTTCGAGAGAGCGAGCTGGCTCGCGCGGGCGCGCGCGGGCCTGCGGCGACTGCGCGGCCCCGATTCCGTGCTCGAGTCCATTCGCCGCGGAGCGCGTGGGCTCGGGGGGCGCGCGCGCCCGGAGCCCGGGGGCGCTGGCGAAGCGGAGCAGGCCGAGGCCCTCCGAGACGCGGTGCTGAAGGACGCCGCGGAGCGCTACGACGCGCTCGTCCGACCCTACGCCGGTCCGGTCGTGATCTTCCGGGCGCGCGATGGGCTCGACGACGACGAAGCCGACGTGCGCTGGGATCTGGGCTGGACAGGCCTCGTGCCCGTGAGCACGCCGGTCCACGGTGTGGTGGGTGACCACCTCGGGATCCTCCGCGACCCCGGCGTGATCGAGGTCGCCGCGACGCTGCGCGCGATGCTGAGCCGCGCGGGCCGGGCTAGCATCGTGCGGTGACGAGACCACCCGCGGCACGCCACCTCTGGGTGGCTCTGATCTTCGCGGGGTGCAGTTCCGCAGGCGCGCCGAGCGACCAGCCCGCGGTGCCTCCTCTCGTGAGCGGACCGCCCGAGCAGCCATCCGAGGCCACACGCACTGCGCCCGAGCCCACACGCACTGCGCCCGAGCCCACACTGCCCGAGCCCGCACCGCCCGCGGAGCTGGCGCAGCCGGAGGCGCTCGTGGGTGACACGCTCGCGGACCTCGCGGCACCCGTCACCGACGACGAGGTCGTCGAGGCGCGCCCGACCGCGCTCGCGCGCCCCGCGCTCGCGCCCGGCGTGTGCCAGGAGGTCGCCGAGGCGCCCGTGCGCGTGCTGGCCCGCGCGAGCGCGATGGGCGCCGTCGCGGCCCGCGATCGCTTCGACGTCGCGGCGGACACGCCGCTCCCAGGCGGCGAGCAGATCTCGGTCGTCGAGCTGGTCGCGGGGCAGGCGCCGCGCCTCGTCGTGTCGATCCCCCTCGCGTCGGCCGCGCAGGGCCCGCGCACGGCGCCCCCGGCGCTGGCCCTCGTCGGCGCCGCGGGCACCGGGTCCGACGAGCTCGGCGTCGCGTGGATCGAGGGAAATGGCGCGGTGCGCGCGGCCTTCTTCGAGCCCTCGCGCCCTGCGCCGCGTCCGTTCGCGCTCGACCTCGTCGAGGCCGATCGACGCTTCTCGCCTGCGATCGCCCGCATCGGACCGCACCGCGTCGTGGCGGCGACGATCGCGGTGCGCTCCGAGGGCGCCGAGGGCGAGCCGCCGCGCACATCGATGCGCATGCACCTCCAGCGCCTCGGCCCGACCGGTGAGCGTATCGAGCGACACGACGTGACGCCGCGCGCGGGCTCGGGCTCGCATCCGCTCTTCGCGCCCGGCCCGAACGGTCGCCCCGAGCTCTTCTTCGTCGATGCGCGCGTCGCGCTCTCGGTGATCCACCGCGTCGTCTTCGACGCGCAGTCGGCGCCGGGCGAGACGACGGTCGCGCGCCCGATCAACCTCTCCGCGGAGCCGCCGAGCTTCGCGGTCGCGCGCGTCGGTAGCCGAGAGCTCGCGGCGTATGCCGCCGTCGGCAACATGGCGACGCGGGCCGTGGGCATCGTCGAGCTCGGAGGCACCGACGCCCCGGACCCGCTCGTCGCGGGCCTCGGCTACGGGCAGCCCCTCACCGTGCGCGGTCTCTCTCGCGGGCAGGATGCGGTCTTCGCGAGCGAAGCGCCCTCGGCTGCGGCGCCCGAGGCGCCCCACGAGGTCCGGGTGCGCACCGTGCGCGTGGGTGAGAACGGCGCGCGGTCGCTCGGCGGGCCCCTCGTCTTGTCGGCCGCGACCCGCCCAGCCCTCGCGATCGATGGCGACGGTGTGATCGCGGTGGCGCTCGAGGGCGGTCTCGTCCACTTCGTGCGCTGCGGAGCGTCGGACTGATCGGAGCGGTGGCCCCGGACCGGGGTTTCCCCGGATTGCGGGCTCCAGCGGAGAGAGGCGACCCTCCGCCGATGTCCTTCCGAGCCGAGCTCTCCGTGGTCGCTCTCGTCGCGTTCGCCTCGAGCGTGGGTTGCGAGTCCAACCCGCCTGTCGCGACCGACGCCGCGATGCTCGATGCAGGGCCCCCCACCGACGCGTTCCGCGAGCGCGACGCTTTCGTCGCTCCGGACGCGTTCCGCGAGCCCGACGCCTTCGTCACGCCGGACGCCAACCTCGATGCGTTCAGCCTCTTCGACGCCTACGCCGACGACGCGTACGTCGTGCCCGACGCCTTCGCGGCGCCCGACGCGTTCGTGCCGCCGTGCATGCCGCTCGCGAGCGATTACCCCGTGAGCCCCGACTACGCGTGCCCGTCGGTGTCCGGCTCGGCGACGTGGCCGCGGATCGGCATGAGCGTCAGCACCATCGCGCGCATGGAGCAGTACGAGGCGATGGCGAACCTGCTCTTCGACCCGACGCGCGATCCGAGCGCGACGGACTTCATGGACGCGCGTGTTCAGTTCGCAACGGCGGAGGGGATCGGCTCGCGCGTCGCCCGCCGCTACGACCTCCACTTTCCGATCCCCGCGCCGATGGGCATGGGCCGCCTCTGCCAGGCAGACGCAGCCTGGCGGGCGGACCCGCTCTTCTGCACCGGCCCGGCGGCGCTCAACCCGATCGTGCTCGACATGCTGCGGCGCGGCGCGACGGGCGATGCGAGCGAGCCCTCGCGCCTGTACGGCGCCCGCATCGAGGCCGCCCTCCTCTGGTTCTCGCACCTCAGCGTCTACAAGGAAGCCAACACCTGCGCGTACCTGTACCCAGGCAACGACGGAAAGCGCGAAGACTGCGACTCGGCGTGGGCCTACTACACGGGCGGCCGCGAGCGCTCTGCGATGCCGAGCGACGAGATCGCCTTCGCGCGCGAGGTGCGCTCGGTCGACGAGGCGGCGCACACCCGCATCCTCGATGGCCTCTACGCGGTTCGCTGCTGGCGCGAGCTCGACACCAGCGGTCCGCCCCCGACCCCGCTGCCTGCGTACACGATGCCCGACGGGCTCTCGCAACGAGCCCTGTTCGAGCGCGCGCGCGAGCAGCTCGACGACGCCCTCGACTACGGCTTTGCGCAGATCCTCATCGACCGGCTCGGGCGCTTGCGTGCGAGCACCGGCGACGAGCAGCGCTACCACCTCGCCTTCCTCCGCACCCTCCTCGCGCCCGTCCCGGAGCGCACCATCACGGATGCGATGGGCACCTCGGTCACGTATCCGGCCCGTCAGTCGCTCTACGATCGCACGCTGCGCGAGCTGAGCGCTGCCGACGCGGACTTCGTCCTCGCGCAGATCGCCCTCGAACCGGCGGCGATGGACGTCGATGGCATCGTCGCGCGCCTCGGGGCCGCGTTCCCGTGCCCGTGACGTGAGCCGCCGTCTCCTCCTCGCTGCGTTCGCGGTCTTGCTCCTCGCGGGCGCCGCGCCGCTTCGCGCGCAGAGCCGAACGCAGCCTTCGGCACGGACCGCGCCTGGTGCCGAGGCCGAGCCTGGTGCCGCGGCCGAGCCTGGTGCCGGGTCCGTGCCTGGTGCCGAGGCCGAGCTTGGTGCCGAGGCCGAGCCTGGTGCCGCGTCCGAGCCTGGTGCCGGGTCGGAGACCGAGCTCGACTTCGATGTCTCGTCGAGCGACGAGGCGCTTCCCTC
>JBKDQC010000665.1:0-8912 GCA_046342295.1 Deltaproteobacteria bacterium
CGCACTGGCCGCGCGACCGCTACCTCGAGCTCGCGCCGAAGTACTGGCGCGCGACGCGCGAGCGTCTCGACGCGGCCCAGCTCGAAGCAGAGCTCGGCCCGCTCACGGTCCCGCCGCCCCGCGCTCGGTGAGCGTCATCGCTACGCGTTCCGCGTACCACGCACGCCCGATCGACGACCAGCGAGAAGAGAACGCGGCTCCGCGCGGCCCGCTCGTCACGCAAGGACGGTGGTCGTGCAGCGAATACCTGGTATTCGCGCCCTGACGCCCGCAGATCACGGACTCCTACCCCTCGCTCTTCCGTACCACCCACTCGCCGGCGAGGCTCGCCCCGAGCTTCATCGCGATGCTCGCGAGGAACCCTCGTCCGATGGGCTCGCCGTAGTGGGCCTCGATGCGAGCCGTGATCGCTTCGACCGAGACGCGGCCGCCGGACTCTTCGAGGGCGCTGCGGACGAGCTCGAGGCGTGTGGGCACGCGCGTCGACTCCCAGGCCGCGAGGCCGACGGCACCGCTGGTGGAGAAGCGGAAGCGGGGGTCGCCGTGAAGGACGGAGTACGAGACCTCCTGGTTCCACTCCGCGTGGACCGCGGAGAGGCGGACGAGCTCCTCGTGGACATGGAACATGGAGAGGCCACGGCCGCGACGCTCGAGGATCGCGGCGATCTCGTCTCTGGCCTCATCGATCGCGGGCTGGCCGCCCAGCACGTCGCGGTCGAGGAGGCCGACGCGGTCGAGGTCCATTCGCACGAACTGCGGGCGGGTGAAGGCCTGGTTGATCGCGAAGTCGGAGATGCCGATGCGCACGCGAATGCGGGCCACGAGCTCGTCCCTCGCGAGTGGCTCCCCCGCGTCGCGCAGGAGCTGCTCGAGGAGCTCATGCACGTAGATCCGGTCGGCGTTGTCCTTCGAGCCCAGCAACACCACGCGGAGGCGACCGAGGTACGTGAGCTCCGGGCCGGCTTTGATCAGCGCGGCGAGGACGAAGGGGTTGAGCCACTCGGGAAGGGCGAACTCCTCGCGCAGCTCGTCGTGGATCTCGGTGCACGACCACTGTCGCTCGGGGTCGGTGTCCCGAACGATCTCCACCGCGCGCGGGACGAGGCGGGCGCGCCACTCGTCGAAGTCGGGAATGTGCTGTCGAAGGCCGATCTTGCTCTCACCGAAGCGGACGATCTCTTCGGGGAAGTGGTGCCGGCCGCCGACGAACGCCATGGCCTCGTCCGTGTGCACGGGAGCCTTCGCGCTCCGAAGAAAGGCCATCAGCTTCGCGATACGACCGTCGCCGAGGGCGAGCACGCGCGGTCCGCCGGGCTCGGACCCGGTGTCGAGGATCATCGTCTCGCCTAGGAGCTTCGCGAAGTGCGCGGCGAGGCGCGTGTCGACGCGCGCCTCCATGGGCCCGATCAGCTCGTCGAACGCGCTCTTCGGCGCGGGGAGCACGATCGCGGCGGCCTCGGCACGCAGTTCGTTCCATGCGGCATGGACTTCGGACTCGCGGTAGCGGGAGAGCCAGTCGAGGTCGTCGAACGAGATCACGAACGCGTTCGCCTCGACGACGTCTTCAATCACGTAGCGGGCGACCTCGGGGAGCCCGACGGCTGCGGCCCACCAGGGATCTCTCGCGAGGTCGTCCAAGAGCGTGGCGCCATCGACGAGGGCGGCGTCGACGCGACGCCGGACAACCTCGACCCATGCGCGCCGCACGAGTGCCTTCGACGTGGCCGCTTCGATCTGACGGATCCGTTCGCGCGAGACGCCGAGCATCTCGCCGATCTCCTTGAGCGTCTCGGACGGGCCACCGAGGCCGGATCGGCGGGTCAGGATAATCCGCGGAACGCCCTCGAGGCCCTCGAGGAGCGCCTTCCAGCACTCGAGCAGGCCTTGCTCGCCGAGCTGTTCGTCGGGGCGGCGGCTCTCGAAGTACTCGCGAATCGAGGGAGGAAGCTCCTGTAGGGTCTTGCGTCCGAGATTGTCCGCCCTCCGAAGCTCGGCGAGGGTGCAGCTTGCGAGCTCACCGAGCGTCGTGAGCCCTGTCTGCACAGCGAACGATCGGGCCCGCGCGGGAAGCGTCATGTCGTCGAGCCTCGTCGCGCGCTGCGCGTCGGTGAGCGACGCGCAGAGAGCGGCCCACGACCCCGGCGCAAACCCGGGCGAATCCTCGCCTTCATCGACGTTCGGATCGTCGGTGCTGGCCTCGAGCGCGTCCTGCAGGTCGAGGCTCGACAGCGACTCCCACGAACGGCTCGTGAGGTCCTCGATGATGTGGCGGGTGCCCCGCACCGTGCCGCGACCGACGTTCTTCTCGGCCATGAGGGCGGCAGGGGTCCACTTCACCAGGTCCGACAGGGTCTCGAGCCCCTTTCGCTCGGCAAAGTTGGCCATGCGCGTCGGGAGCTCGAGCTCGCCGAGGGGCAGCGCGAGGATGCGCGCGAGCTCCGCGCTGACGGGCGGCGATGGCGAACCACCAACGGTCGCTATCACCGGCCCGGCTCGCAGAGACGCGAGGTCGGCGTCTCCCGTGCTCTCGACCGGCGCGACGGAGGGCGGCGCACTAGATGGCCTCACACCGGCAGGCGGCGCAACGGAGGGGAGCGTCGCCGAGGGCGGGGCCACCGAAGCCGGCGGCGGCGGAACCGTCCTCGGCGCCAGCGTCTTCGGGGTGACCGGTCTCGGCGAGGCCGGCTTCGTCGCGAGCGCGGTCCAGCCCGAGAGCAACGAGCTCAGCGTGCCCGCCGCGAAGACGTAGAGCTCGTCGCGCGCGCGGCTCGCCGCGACGTAGAGGAGCGAGCGCTCGCGCAACAGGGCCTGCTCGGCGACGAGGGGGTCGTCGCTGTTGAGCTCGGGCGAGGGCAGTGGGAGCTCGTTCTTCGCCATGCCCACGAGGATCACGACGGGGAACTCGAGGCCCTTCACGCGGTGCATGGTCGCGAGGCGCACACCGCCGCGACGCGGCTCGTCCTTCTCGAGCGGAACCGACTCGATGCCTTCCTTCGCGAGCGCGGGAGCGAAGCGCTCGGTGAGCGTGCGATGCGTGCGCGCGACGATGCACACGCTCTCGGGCGTCCAGCCGAGCTCGAGGCCGTTCCTGACGAGGTCGACGACCGCGCGCTCCTCGTCGATCTGCGTCGCGAGGCACTGCACGGTCGGGGGCGGCCCCTCGCGCAGCGACACGTAGCCACGGCGGTCGGCCTTCCCGTCGTCGAGATCGTCGACCTCCACGCCGTCGAGCACGCCGAGGGACCAGCGACAGATCGCGCCGGTCGTGCGGTAGTTCAGGCGGAGCGTCTGCGAGCGACGGCCTCGGACCTGGATGCCGCAGGAGGATAGGGAGGTCGGCCTTCGATAGATGCGCTGGTGCGCGTCGCCGACGAGGAAGAGATCGTCGGGACGCTCGGGTCCGGCGATCGCGCGGAGGAGCTTGAGCGCCTCGGGTGAGAAGTCCTGCACCTCGTCGACGACGACCGACTGATAGCGAGGTGGGGCGCTCGCGGCCTCGAGCTCCTTGCGCGCGCGACGAAGCACATCGACCGGCTCCAGCAGACCCTCGCGCTCGAGGCTGTCGCGATAGGCCTGGAAGACGGGCCAGAGCTTGCGTCTCTCGGCTCGTCCAAGGGGGATTCCGCGGTGCTTGCGGACCGCACGTACGTACTCCTCCTCGGTCGCGAGGCCCTGCTCCTGGATCACCTCGCGCCACTCGGCGCGATAGAAGTCGAGCGCATGCTCGTCGTCCCCGTAGACGTTGTAGGCGCTCTGGAAGTGCTCTCGCTGATCGTCCTCGAACGCGGTCCTCAGGACGATGCCCTTCTTGCGGAGGAGCCCGCTGGCCCACGCGTCGATGTTCACGACCTCCACGCGAGCGAGCTCGTCGGGCTCGAGCAGCTTGGCGAGCTGGCTCTTCAGGTCGTTCGCGAGGTTCACGTTGAACGTCGTGAAGAGCACGCGATCGTCGGGCTTGGTGAAGGCCTCCCGCACGAGGAAGGCCGCGCGGTGGAGCGCGACCACGGTCTTTCCGGTGCCCGCGCCGCCGAGCACACGGACGGGGCCCTTGGTGCGCGCCTGCGCGAGCCGACGCTGGCGCGGATGGAGGAACACCCTCCACACGTCGAGGGGATGCTTGAGCGCAGCGTCGAGATCGAGCTCGCCCTCGAGCAGACGGAACTGACGCTGGGTCGACTCGCGCCCGAGCGCGGCGGCGACATCCGTGACGTCGATCGGAGGTGGAACCGGCGCGCCTGCGGGCGGCGCGAGCCTGCCGAGCACCTCCTCGAGCGCGTCGTCGAGCGAGAGGCCCGCCGCGAGACCGGTGAGCACCTCGCCTGCCTCGGGCGGCAGGTGCGGGAGCATCGCGTCGAGATCGGAGTCGCTCGCGATCGCGCGCACGCTCGGCAGGAGCACCGAGGGAACGCCCGCGAGGAAGAGCGAGCTGTCGTCGAAGTTCGAGAAGAGGCCCGCCGGCGGCGACGCGGGGCTCGGAGTCGGGGACGGTGCTTCACGCGCCGGCATCGGCTGCGACCGGGTGCCGGCGTCCGCGGACGGAGCCGCAACGGGCTCCGACGCGAGCGTCGCAACGAAGATCTGGAGGCTCCCCGTCGCGGGATGGACTGCGGTCTGCTTGGTCGCCGCCCAGCGATAGGCCTCGTCGTGATGATCGGCCCACAGGACCAGGAACACGTCGCCCGTCGGGGGCGCGCGCAGGATCACGCGGTAGTCGTCGCCGATCCGCGCGGAGCGGAGCTGCGAATCGATCACACCGTGGATGGGCTCGAGGTGGATGGAGAGCGTCGTGGAGTCGCGCTGGAATTTCGCGAGGAACTCATCTGCCTTGCGCTGCGCCTTCCGAGGCAGTCGCGCGTAGGCGCCGAAGTAGTCCTTGCTGACCGCGAGGCGCGCCATCAGCTCGCCCCCTCGCCCCAGCCCAGCGCGCTCTCCAGCGACTCGGGAGTCACACCCCGCTCGATCGCGAGCACCTTCCATCCACGGGCCTCGAGCGCCGCGGCCACGTCGCGCTGCGCGTCGAAGTAGAGCGCGACCTTCTCGCCGGACCATCCGGCCTCGACGTCGTCGTGGACGCCCCACTCCGGTCGGCGCAGCTCGAAGGGCACAGCGGGCAGCGGACGCGTGGGGTGCTTCGCGAACAGCGCTCGAAGGGCTCCGCTCACCTCGGGGCTCACGTCCCTGAGCAGCGCCTCGAGCTCGATGGTCGAGCTGGCGACCTTCGCCGGCGGACGCTCGCTCGCGGCGCGCGTGGCGTCGCTGGGCTCGTTGGACGGGAAGACCGAGAGCCCCGCGACGATGGCCTCGTGCGTCGTCATCGTCGCGTCGGGGAGCGTCTGAAAGAGGTTCCAGGCCCGCAGCCACTGACGCCAGCTCTGCTCGAACGCGGGCTTCTTGCGAAGCGAGGCCTCGTCCTCGAGGCGCAGCGTCGCTCGAAGTTCGGTCGCGTCGTCGGCGAGCTTGCCGAGCCTCGCGTTGGGGAGGTCGAGCAGGATACGGGCATGCTCGCCCAGCCCGAGCTCGCGGAGCACCACGTCGCCCTCGCTCACGGCAGTCGTGATGCCCGAAGGCGCCTCGGGCCTCGTCCTCCAGCTCGACTGATCAGCGTCGACCGTCACGCGCGCTCGGCGGCGCCCCTGCTGGAGCAGGAGGAACGCCGCGAGCCTCGCGAGCGTGTCGAGCCTGGTCGGAACCTCGAGGACGGCCACGAGGCCGCGCAGCGGATCCGCGTCGACCACGCGAAGCAGGCCGGCGAGCTTCTCACCCTGCTTCTGTCGCTGGTCGAGCTGCTGGACGATCGCCTGCAGGTTGTTGAGCACCGGCCCATCGCCGAGCCAGCGCGGCACGGGCGGGGACTCCGGCGAGACCACGTCCTTCCAGGTCAGAGACCAGCTCAGCATCTGTCCGCTGGCCGAGATGCCCTGGCGCTGACGCGCATCCACTCCGAGACGTGCGCGAGCGTCGGCCGGACAGACGTGGAACGCGAGACCGTCCGTGAATACGGCGATCGGACGCGGAGCCTTGCCCCCGGGGTCGATGGTCGAGGGCTCGCAGTAGAGAACGAAGTCCGCGCGACACGGCTCCGCGACGAGATCCGCGCCGAGCGTCACCTGCGCTCGCATGAGCCACTTCCGTGAGCCGACCGCGAGCTTCCACGTTCCGTCGGTGATCTCCTCGAACTGCCCCCCTCCTTCGCGAACCCGCTCCCGCAGCGTCGCGACGAAGCGGTGCTCGAGCTCGCTCTCGAGCACCTGGCTCTGGGTCATCGTGCCGATGGTGTCGACGCGCTTCAGCGAGGAGTACGCATCGAGCAGCTCATCGACCAGCTCGAGAGCGCGCGCCCGATCGAGGAGCGGGAGGTTCTCCTGATCCCGATAGACGTAGAGGCACTGGTAGCAGCCCTTCGCGGCGGGCACGCGCCGCTGGCAGGCGCAGTCGCGCAGCACGGTACGCGCGTAGGTCAGCGCCTCGTGGAGCGCGCGTCCCTTCTCGAGCGCGAGCTCCGCGAGAAGGCCCGTGCCGCCCGGCACGCGGTCCATCACGACCACGTAGCGCCGTCGGCCCTCCTCCGCGGGGAGGGGCTCGTCGTACGCGTGGACTTAGAGAAACTCGGGCTCGCCCCCGTAGAACCGACGTAGACCCAGGCGCAGCGCGGCGCTCAGGTTCGCGAGATCGCGCGCGGGATCTTCACCCGCCGCGTTCGGCACCACGAGGCGCAGCGCCTCGCTCTTCAGCACCCGGAGAAGGTGCACCTCGCGGAACCGTTGCTTGTCCTCGGCCTTCTTGCGCTCCGGACACCACGCGCGGTGCCGCTCCCGCGGCGGGCCCATCCGCGGACCGCGCTCGGGAAGATGCGCTTGGCCGCACTCCGCGCAGAGCACGAACCGCACGTCGGGCGCGTCCCGACCCGCGATCCGGAAGGTCTGCGGCGTGCCGCGTTGCGCCTTCGGACCGAGGTTGAGCTCGCGCATCATCAGCTCGTCCTGGAGCTCGAAGCCGAAGCCCGCGGCGTCGTTGCTCCACGCCTCCCGCGCCTTGGCCTTGGCTTCGAAGAGCCTCGCTCGCTCGTAGAAGCCGCGCTCGCGATCGTCGCCGTCATCGCCGAGCACGGCGTCGCGGTGGCGCGTCACGGAGAACACCTGCCCGAGCGTCACCACCGTGCGACGCAGGCCCACGTCCGCGAAGTGCGGGTCGCCGCACGAAGGGCACACGACCGCCTCCTCGCCGACCGCGCTCGCGATCTCCGCGTGGTGACAGTTGCGACAGAAGCGCCAGTCGACGGGCTTGTGCGCGCGCCGGAGCTCGATGCCGTCGATCTTCACGCGGCGCGAGCTCGCGTAGAACGAGTTGAACGGCGCCAGCTCGGTGAGCGCCGCGGAGGGCGCGCGCACCCACTCGTGGTGCTCCGGCTCGCGACCGAGGCCTTCCCTGCGGATGTAGGCGTCGAGCTTCACGCCGCGCTCGGGGAAGGCGTAGTTCGGGAGGCAGCCCTCCTCGGTGAGCCAGCCGAAGAGGTCCTTCTCGCCGAGCGAGCGGAGCTGCTGGTAGGTGAACCGCAGCTCGTCCTCGATGCGGCGTCGCTCGTCGTCCGCGTCGAGCACCTTCTTGGCCTCGACGCTCTCAGCCTTCAGCTCGCGCTCGCGCTCCGCCAGCTTCTGAGCGAGGCGCTTGAGCTCCTCGCGACGCTCGCGGGCGTCCTTGGTCACGTCGAGAAGCGTCCGCTCGAGCGGCGAGACGCCGTCCGCCTCGACCGTGAAGAAGGCCGCGACGTGCCGGCGCGCCGTGTCGGTCAGCGCCTTGCCGAACATCTCGACGAAGGCCTGCTGCAGCTTCTCTCGGCGCGGCGCGAAGGCCTCGAGCACGGCGTCGGGGAACTTCTTCTTCTCGCTCGCCTTCCAGAGATCGTCGACGCGACCAGGAAGCAGACCGCCGCCACGCGCGTGACCGTCGAACACGAAGGCGAGGGCCTGGCGCTTCAGCACCTCGGGCGCGCTCAGGTAGCAGCCGGGCGGCTGCACGGTGCCGGCCATCGCCTCGAGCGGAGCCTGGAAGAAGTAGAGGTCGTGCGGCCGTGTCGCCGCGAACGCGAGAACCAGCGCGTTGCCCGTCTTGCGACCTGCGCGACCCACCCGCTGCACGTAGCTCGAGGCTCGCGGCGGGACCGAGCACAACAGCGTCGCGCTCAGGTCGCCGATGTCGATGCCCATCTCGAGGGTGGGCGTGCACGACAGCAGGTTTGGCGAGTCGGGCCTCGGACGCTGCTTGAACTCCAGCTCGAGCTCCTCACGCGGACCGCGAGCGAGCAGGCCCGTGTGCTCCTTGGACCAGAGCCTGCCGAGCTGCCCGCGCTCGTAGAAGCGCTTGTAGTAGCTCGCAACCGGCAGATCGCGGGCACGCAGCTCATCGACGTCGGGCTCGCGCTCGACCTGCACTTCGAATCGCCCCGTGCAGCGGTACCGGAGACATGGACGAGACAGAGGATCGGTGACGCTCGCCTCGACCGCCGCGAGCTCGTAGCCGCAGGCGTTGCACTTGCGAAAGACGTGAGCGCGGCTGACGCGAAGACGCTCGGGCGCGAGGCCCCACGCCAACGACTTCGTGCCCGGGACGGGCCCGCGCTCCTCGGTCTCGAACGAAACGAGCAGGCCATGCTTCGTCAGCACCGTGGCGATCAGCGCGTAGGCCTGGGCCGCGACGGCCGCCTCGCGCGGGACGCCGAGCGAGCGGACCAGCCAGTCCGTCGCCCACGTCCCTTTGTGCGTCGACGAGATCGACTCGAAGCGCCGCGATTTCGGGGCGTTCGTGAGAAAGATCGGACGAGAGCTGTCGCGCGTGAACGGCGAGAGCAGCGGGGCCTTCGCCTTCGAGAGGAAGAAGCCCTCGCCCGCATTGCGGACGTAGCCCTCGAGCAGGGG
>JBKDQC010000666.1:0-7031 GCA_046342295.1 Deltaproteobacteria bacterium
GACGCCCCAGACGACCGAGACGAGCACCGCCGCGGGCAGGTCCTTGAGGGCCTCGGCGCGGACGCCCGCGAGGATCGCCGACTCGACCAGCGTGTTGCCGTGCTCTTCGAGGTGTCGGCTCGCGTCGTCGAGGTAGGGCTGGTGGTGGTGGAGCTCCATGAAGCGGACCGAGGTCGGCCGCCGCCTCGCGTAGTCGGCCATCCGCAGAAAGAACACCCGGAATTGCTCGCGATGGGGCTTGTCGAAGGGGAATTCGGCCAAGAGCGCGTCGAGCATTTCGCGCTTCTCCCTCTGGTAGAGCGCGTTGACGAGCGACTCCTTGCTCTCGAAGTAGCGGTAGATGGTCCCCGCGCCGACGGCGGCCCGCTCGGCGACCAGCGGCACCGCCGTGCCGTGGAAGCACCGCTCGGCGAAGAGCTCGAGCGCCGCGGCGAGGATCGCCTCCCGCTTGTCGCCCGCGGGCTCCTCGCCCCCGCCCGTCGAGGCGCCACGGTTCGTGTCGGCGCCACGGCTCTCGTCCGTCCTGCGGCGCTTGTCCGCGCCAGCCGCTCGGGCTTGCGCGCGGGCTCCAGGCTGGGTGGCTCGTCGTGCGGGGCTCATGGCATCTCGGACGGAACGTTCATTCCGTACCATGCACCCTGTTCCCCGCAAGCGCGGCGCGCGTGAAGGAGTGCGAAGCGCGCCCGGGCCCTTCTGGAGAGAGACGAGCCATCGACCGCCTGCCGAGCGGGGCTCGCGGCTCGGCACCACCGACGAGCCCAGAGCCCGCGCACAATCGACCCATCCGTTTCGCCGCCGGGGCATCCCCTCCAGAGCCGCCCGCTCGACAAGCTCCCAGCATTCCTCGTCGCTCGGTCAGCACTGGCGGGGCGCCGCGAGGTCCGATCAGGTCATTTCTGCACGGGCCCTCAGCCGGCTGGGCTCAACGCGCCGAAGTCGAGCAGGTCGAACAGCGCATCGAGCCGGAGGGGCTTCACGAGGAGCCTGAGGACACCTGCGAGATCGGCCGGCGCCCGGGGATCGGGCGACTCGCCCGCGGTCATGAGCACCACGCGCGCGCTCGGGTGGCCTTCGCGGATCTTGCGGGCCAGCGCGAGGGCGCCTTGGCCCGGCAGTGCCTCGCTCACGAGCACGAGCCCGGGGCTCCATTGAGAGAGGAGCGTGAGCGCAGCATCGGGCGAGCCGGTCGCGACGACGCGGGCACCGCGGCCGGTGAGCGTGCGCGCGAGCCGCGTCTGCGCCTCCGGGTCGTGGTGGACGACGACGACGTCACCGGCGCCATGCGGCGAGGGCGGCTCACGGGGTGGCGCCGGCGCAGGCTTCGGCGGAAGCGTCCGGGTCGGGGTGTCGTGGCGATCGGGGTCGGTCGGCATGGGGGGACCTGGAGCGAACAATGGAACGTGCGCGGATCATCCGCGGCAGCGCCGGGTGACCCACAGGGTGGACGAGCGCTTCTCGCGCTCTCGGTATCGTCGTCTCGCGCGCGCGAGAGACACCCCTCTCGGAGGAACGCGGCGAGTATGGAAGTCGGATCCGCCGGCCGCAATCCCAGTCTGTGACGGGCTCGTGGCTGCTTCGTTCCATCGAGTCCGTGAGCGTGCGGCCCCGCCATCCGCGCGACGGCGCGACGGGCGCGGTTCAGCGCCGACCGAGCATTCCGTCGCGCAGGCTGTCCTCGACGGGGTGGCTGCCGAGCCACATCCGGAAGAACGCGTCGGCGAGCGCTGCGCTCCCACGGAACGCTCCGCGCGCGCCGGTCGCGGTGATCGCCAGGTTGGCTCCGGGCGTGAAGGTGACGGTCATGCGGTGGCCCTCGCGCATCGTCGGGCACCACGCGACGAAGGCCTCGAGCTCCGAGGCGATCGCGCCGGCGCGTGGACCGGCCGCGTGGGTGATGCCCTCGCGGATCGCGTGCGCCATGGTCTCCGCGTCGACGTCACGCTTCATCACGAGCACGACGCGTCGGGGCACGTCGGGCCGGACGATCGCCTCGACGTCGCTCGTTCGCGTCGGCACGTAGAGCGCCGCGACGTACACCTCGATGCCGAAGATCGTCGCGTGTCGCGTGCCCACGCCGTTGAGCACGAGCGTGCTCCCCTCGACGGCCACGGAGTCATCGAAATGAACGCCCGAGACGTCGAGCGCGTGCGCGGCCCAGGGGAGCGCGAGCGTGGACACGAGCCACGCGGTGGCCAGAGAGCGCTTCATGGAACCTCCGTCGAAGCCCGGGCGAGCCCGCCTGTCGAGATCGCCGAGCCGCGGGCAGTCCTACGCGCGCACGTACGGATTCCACGTCTCGCGTGGTCTCTCCGATGGAAGCCGAGATCACGACGCGTCCGACGTCGCGAGCTCGAAGGCGATGGCAGCCCCCGCGCGCGCTTCGTCCACGACGTAGGCGCGACCGCCGTGGCGCACCGCCACGTCGCGCACGATCGCGAGGCCGAGGCCCTGGCCGCGCGGGTGTACGCTCGCGTCGCGGTTCTGGCCGCGGTGGAAGGGCTCGAAGACGAGCGTGCGCTCCGCCTCGGGGATGCCCTCGCCGCCGTCGCGGACGACGACGCGCGCGCGGTGGGGCAAGCGCTCGAGGCTCACCTCGATCCGCGAGCCGGCGGGCGTGTGGGTGACCGCGTTCGAGAGGAGGTTGTCGAGGGCTTGGCGGAGCTCGCGCGGCGAGCCGCGCGCGGGCAGCCCGGTCGTGCCATGCACTTCGAGCGAGATCTCCCGCGCGGCCGCGGCTCCGCGTGCCCCGTGCACGGCCCTCTCGACGATCTCGGCGAGGTCGAGCTCGACCCGCTCGGGCTCGCGCGCGCGAAGAGCCGCGAGGTCGAGGAGTGCGCTCGAGAGCTGCGTCAGACGGTCGACCTCCTCGCGCACGTGCGTCAGCGTCTCGCGGAGCTCCTCGCCCGTGCGCTCTCGGCGCAGCGTCACCTCGATCGCGGCCTTCATGGTCGCGAGCGGCGTGCGGAGCTCGTGCGCGGCGTCGGAGACGAGCCGCTCCTGGGCGCGCCGAGCAACACGGAGCTTCTCGGTCGCGTCCGCGATGGCTTCGCGCAGCGCACCCAGCTCGTCCGCGCTCGCGTCCGCGGGCAGCGACGCGTCGAGGTCGCCCTCGCGCAGGCGGCTCATGTGAACGACGAGGGTCGCGAGGCGGCGGTGGATTCGCGCGGCCTGCACGAGCTGGATCACGAGGAGGACGAGCGCGACGAGGCCTACCACCGCTGCGGCGCTCTCGTAGTACGCGTGGAGCGTCGCCCTGTGGTGCCCGAGGTCGTGGCCGAGCCAGAGCACGACCGGGTGCCCGCGCGGATCGTGCACCGCGCGGGTGAGGAGGCGGATGGCGCTGCCGCGTGCGTCGAGCGCGTCGCGCGGCGCGTCGTCGCTCGCGTCCTCGGGGCGGAGCGTCGCGGGGAAGCCCAGAAAATCGTGCGGATGCTCGGCGATGCGCGCGCCCCTCTCGTCGTAGAGCGCGATCGACGACACGAGCCCGTCGACCTCCGCGCCGAGCGGCGAGCGGCCGAGGTGGACGTGCGGCGTCCCGTCGGGCGTGTCGAAGAGGCTGACGGCCTCGACCGCGGCCTGAGTCCGCATCGCCTCGTCGACGCCCGTGAGGAGCAGGCGCTCGAAGATCGCGCCGGCCACGAGGACGGCTGCACAGAGGAGCACGGTCGGAAGGACCGCCCCGAAGACGACCAAGCGCGCGCGCAGGGACATCACCGCGCCCCCGCGTCGTCGTCGCGACGGTCCTCGAGCGCGAGCCGAAAGCCCACGCCGCGCAAGGCCTTGATCGCGGGCACGCGCGCACGTGGCCCCGCTGCGTCCGCGAGCTTGGTGAGCTTGCTGCGCGCGTAGCCGACGTAGACATCGAGGATGTTCGGGTCGCCCTCGAAGGCGTGGCCCCAGACCTCCGAGAGGAGCTGGGCGCGCGTGCGGACCTCGCCCGCGTGCGCGAAGAGCTCGGTGAGAAGCGCGTGCTCCCGGGCGGTGAGCGGAACCTCCGTGTTGCCGTGGCGCAGGCAGCGGCGGCGTGCGTCGAGCGTCGCGTCTCCGAGCGCGTGCTCGCTCGCGGCGCCCTCGCTCCGCCGGTGCAGCGCCTCGAGTCGTGCAAGCAATTCCTCGAAGGCAAAGGGCTTGGTGAGGTAGTCGTCCGCGCCGCTGCGCAGCCCGAGCACTTTCTCGCTCGTGTCCCCGCGCGCGGTCAGCATCAGCACGGGCGTGCGCAGGCCCTCGCGGCGCATGTGCTCGACGATCGCGAGGCCGTCGTCGTCCGGGAGCATCCAGTCGAGCACGACGACGTCGTAGCCGAGCGCCTCGATGCGCGTGCGGGCGTCCTTTCCGTGCGTGCAGTGATCGAGCTGGTGACCTTCCTCGCGGAGGCCGCGCACGAGGAAGCGCGCGAGCTTCTCTTCGTCTTCGACCAGGAGGATCCTCATGATGGCTCCGTGGGCGAGCGGACCGCGGGCGCGCGGACTCCGAAGCTCGCGAGCCGAGCATAGACCGCCGGGAGCACGACCAGCGTGAGCAGCGTGGAGGTCACGAGCCCTCCGACGACGACGGTCGCGAGCGGGGCCTGCACCTCGGCGCCGACGCCGGTCGCGAGCATCATCGGGACGAAGCCCAGGCCCGCCACGAGCGCGGTCATGAGCACGGGCCGCACACGGCTCCGCGCGGCGCGCACCACGGCCTCGTGCGGCGAGAAGCCAGCGGCCTCTTCCGCGTGAACGCGCGAGACGAGTACGACGCCGTTCATGACGGCGATCCCAGAGAGCGCGACGAAGCCGATCGCCGCCGAGATCGAGATGGGCATCCCGCGCAGAGAGAGCATCGCCATGCCACCGACGGCCGCGAACGGCACGTTCGCGAAGACGAGCAGCGCACTCCGCAGGCGCTCGAGCGCGCGGTAGAGGAGGAAGAGGACCGCGACCAGCACGACGGGCACGACGATCTGCATCCGCGCGCGGGCCCGCGCGAGATTCTCGGACTGCCCGCCCCAGCTCTGGGCGTAGCCGGTCGGCATGGGCACACCGGCCGCCACGCGGCGCTGCGCGTCCCCGACCACCGAGCCGAGATCGCGGCCCCGCACGTTGAACGCGACCACGATCCGGCGACGGCCTCGTTCGTGATCGACCAGGGCGGGCGCCCGCACGCGAGCGACGTCCGCGACGCGGGAGAGCGGCACGAGCCCGGGCGAACCGTCGCTCGATCTCACGGGCACGAGCGCGCGTTCGAGGTCGAAGGCGCTCGAGGTCGTCCCGAGGCGCACGCGCACCGGCACGCGCACGAGGCCGTCCTCGGTCACGCCCACGGTGAGCCCGGCGCGCTGGGCCTCCACGAGGTCGAGCACGGCGCGCGCGTCGAGACCGAACCGGGAGGCGTCGAGCGCACGCGGCACCACGTCGAGCACCGGCACCGAGGGCGGCGAGGTCACGCGGACGTCGACGGCGCCCTCGACCGTGCGGAGGATCTCGGCCGCGGCGTTCCCGAGGTGCTGGAGCGCGTCGAGATCCGGGCCGCGGATGCTGAGGGAGACGTCGCTCGTCGAGCCGCCGAGCAGCTCGTTGAAGCGCATCTGGATCGGATGCGTGAAGCCATACGAGGCGCGCGGATCCGCATCGTTCGCGCGCGCCGCGAGCTCCGCGATGAGGGCCTCGCGATCGAGCCCGCTGCGCCACTCGGCGCGCGGTCGCATCGAGACGAACACGTCCGACATTTCGATGCCCATGATGTCGGTCGCGATGCTCGGGCTGCCGATGCGGTGGCTCACGGCGCGCACCTCGGGCACCGCGAGGAGCGCGCGCTCAAGCACAGCGGCATGCTCGATCTGGGCCTCGAGCGATACGTCGGCGTGGCGGGTCACCTGAACGACGAGGTCCCCCTCGTCGAGCGTGGGGATGAACTCGGTCCCCGAGAGCGCGAAGAGCGCGGCGCCCGCTGCGAGACCGGCGGCCACCACGAGCGCGTGCAGGCCGAAGAGCCGCTGCGTGATCGGCAACGCGCGCGCGTAGGCGGTCGTGACGACGCGTACGATCCAGGGCTCTTCGTCGGGAACGTGCTTCGGCCGGAGAACGAGCGCGAGCATCGCCGGCACGAAGGTCAGCCCGAGCAGGAGCGCCGTGCTCAGCGCGAAGAGCACGGTGAGGGCCATGGGCCGGAACATCACGCCTTCGACCCCGTCGAGCGAGAGCACGGGAACGTAGACGAGCGCGATGATGCTGACGGCGTAGAAGACGGGTCGCGCCACGGCTGCCGTGCTCGACGCGATCGTCGCGCGCACGCACTGGTCGTCGAGGATCTCCCCGCGTTTCCTGGCCTCCGACAGCTCGTGGAAGGCCGCCTCGACCACGACGACGGCCCCGTCGACGAGGAGGCCGAAGTCGAGCGCGCCGAGGCTCATGAGGTTGCCGGGCACGTCGAAGAGGACCATCCACACCACGGCGCCGAGCATCGAGAGCGGGATCACCGAGGCGACGAGGCCGCCTGCGCGCACGCTGCCGAGCATCGCGAAGAGGACGAGCGCGACGAGCACGCCGCCCTCGAGGAGGCTCGTGCCCACCGTGCGAAGCGTCGCGAGCACGAGCTCCTCGCGGTCGTAGGTCACCTCGAGGGTCACGTCCTCGGGGAGGCTCGCGCGGACGGCGGGCAACTCGGCGTGGATGCGCGCCATCACCTCGAGCGCGTTCTCGCCGCTCAGCATCTGGCACATCACGTAGACGACCTCGCCGCCTCCGTTCGAGGTGCCGACGCCGATGCGTGGCACCTCGCCTTCCTCGATGCGCGCGACGTCTGAGAGGCGGGCCCACGACACGTTGTCGTGCCCGGGCACGTCGCTCGGCTCGATCGGCAGGAGCGCGGCGCCGAGGTCCTCGGGCCGACGCGGCAGCGACCGGCCGCGCAGGAGCACGTGGCTCGCGCCGGCAGGCAGGCTCGCGCCGGGCGCGGTGCCGAGCGCGCGCTGGCTCGCGTCGCGGAGATCCGAGAGGGTCACGCCGCGCGCCGACATGCGCACTGGATCGCCCACGACGTCGAGGGTGCGG
>JBKDQC010000667.1:0-10930 GCA_046342295.1 Deltaproteobacteria bacterium
GAAGATGAACTCGCTCGACGCGCTGCTCGATCTGGCTGCGCGCGTGGACGTCGAGGACGACGACCGCCTCGCCGCGTTCCACCCGCGCACCTACGACGAGCGCTTCATGGGGCGCACCGTCGCCGACGTCGGCGGCGAGCCCATCCTGCACATGCGCGGCTTCCAGAAGAGTGGCCACATCCCCGCCGAGCTCCGCGCGCAGGTGCTCGGTCGCCCCACCTGATCGCGCAGATCGCGTCCGCCCGATCGCCCCGCCTGCGGTACCGTCGTGGTCGTGAAGATCAGGCGCTGGCTGGCGGACGCTCTGGGACTCTCGTTCCGCGTCCCTGAGGACGTGGTCGTCGTCGGCGATCGCGCTCGCGTCGGGGCCGACCTCTACCACGCCTTCTTGCGTGCCCGCTGGTGGGCCTCGCTCGCGGCGATCGTGCTCTCTTTCCTGTTCGTGAACTCGATCTTCGCAGTGATCTACGCGCTCACGGGGGGCATCGCGAACATGCGTGAGGGCTCGCTCGTCGACGCGTTCTTCTTCTCGGTCCACACCATGGCGACCATCGGCTACGGCTCGATGTACCCCACGACGATGGTCACGAACCTGCTCGTCGTGGCCGAGGCGATCGTGGGCCTGCTCGTGACGGCCGTCTCGACGGGGCTCGTCTTCGCGAAATTCTCGACCCCGACGAGCCGCATCGTCTTCGGGCCGCAGGTGGTCATCCATCCCGTCGACGGCGTGCCCACCCTGGCCATCCGCGTCGGCAACGAGCGCGGCAACTTCGTCGTCGATGCCGACATCGGCGTCACGCTGGTGCGGACGCGCCAAACGAGCGAGGGCGTCACGCACTACCAGACGCTCGACCTACCGCTGGTCCGTTCCCGCGCGCCGACTCTCTCGCGCACGTGGAACGTGGCGCACCGCATCGACGCGGCGAGCCCCCTCTACGGGCTCGGCCCCGCGGAGCTCGATGCCGAGGAGGTCGAGCTCACCGTCTCGATCTCGGGCACCGACGAGACCACGTTGCAGCCCGTGCTGGCGCGCCAGCGCTACCTCCCGCGTGACATCGTCTTCGGAGCGCGGTTCGGAGATGTTCTCAGGGTGCTCGACGACGGCCGGATGGAGCTCGACGTCCGCAGAATGCACGTGATCGTTCCGACCGAACCCACGCCCGGGTTCCCCTACAAGCACACCGCCTGACGCTCTTTCGGCGACGCAGGTCCGCGGGCCGGAGGCTCCGTGCGGAACCTCTCCACGAACGCGCTCAATGAAGGAGCTCGGCGAGCACCGGCACGAGGCGCGCGCGGAACGCCGGGCTCTCGGCGAGGTCCTGGCGCACCTCGAGCTCGAGCGCCCGCTTGCCGTGCCGATCGCCGTGGTGGCCGGCGACGTGGATGAGCCCGGCCGTGCCGCTCCACGGCTCGTTGGCGGCGACGTGGAAGCCCGCGCGGGCGAGGCCGGCGAGGACGCGTGCTCCGAGCTCCTCCTCGCGGTCGAAGAGGATCCCGATCTCGAGCGAGCGTCGCTGGCCTTCGTATACGTCCGTGAACGTGTGCACGGCGAACACGATCTCGGCGCGCCGGCTTTCGGACACGGTACGATCGACGGCGTCGTGGACGGGCTCGTAGAGGAGGCCGATCCGGGCGTCTCGTTCCCGGCTCGAGAGGCCGCGGTTCATGGTGATGGGGCGTCCTTCGGCCACGTCGCGAAAGAGCGTGTCGGACGAAGGCGGCCGGTTGGGGTCGACGAGCAGTCTCGAGAAGCGCGCGCAGACGAGCCGCGCCGAGACGGCGCGCGCGTGCTCGATCGCGATTGCCTCGGCGCCGAGATCGTAGGCCCAGTGCGTCCCGAGGAGCCACCGGTCGGCCTCGGGCCACGTGAAGCCGGTCTCCTTCGCGAAGCCCTCGGGAACGCGCTCGGAGGCGTGCTCGCAGGTGAGCACGATCCCGGCGGATCCGCCGAACGTGTGCCGGCTGAACGCGTCGTGGATCTCGTGGGGCGTCACGCGTTCAGACACA
Organism: Deltaproteobacteria bacterium; assembly: GCA_046342295.1. Classification (GTDB taxonomy): domain Bacteria; phylum Myxococcota_A; class Polyangia; order Polyangiales; family Sandaracinaceae; genus JAFLCL01. The sequence continues at coordinate 2,008 of JBKDQC010000667.1, forward strand.
CTCACCCGTCGCGCGATCGCACCGGGAGAGCATGAAATTGTCGATGCAGAAGCGATCGCCGCCGAAGAGGTTGCAGCGCGGCGCGCAGATGGAGAAGGTGCCCTCCCAGCAGGTCTGATCGATCGTTCCGACGCCAACGCACTCGTCGTCGGAGAAGCAACGGCAGGTGAACTCGTCGGCGTTCCCGTCGCCGTTGTTGTCGACGCCGTCGCAGCACTCGCCTGCCGGCCCGAACGGGCTGCAGTCCGGGTCGCTGCAGTCGCTCCGACCGTCGCAGTCTTCGTCCAGACCGTTCGTGCACGCGTCGACCCCGATCTCGTTCGTGGCGGTCGGCGTGCACATCGCACGACAGAACGGCCGCGTCGCACACTCGGGGTCCGCGCAGTCGGTCAATCCGTCGCAGTCGTCGTCGAGCAGGTCGCGGCAGCGGCTCTCGCGGCCCGAGACGGGCACGCACGTCGCGCACGCCGGGTCGGCGGCGCACTCGGGGTCGGCGCAATCGGGCAGGGCGTCGCAGTCGTCGTCGCGACCGTCTCGGCATGCCGTCTCGCGCGGGGCGCACGGTGCGCAGCCCGGTGCTCCGGCGCAGTCGGGATCCACACAGTCGGGCAGGCCATCGCAATCGTCGTCGCGACCGTCGTTGCAGAAGATCTCGCTGCCCGCGATCGGTGTGCACCCTCCGCACCCCGGGGCGCCCGCGCAGTCGGGGTCGACGCAGTCGGGAAGAAAGTCGCAGTCGTCGTCACGGCCGTCGCTGCAGAAGATCTCGGTGCCCGCGATGGGGATGCAGCCGCCGCAGGCGGGGTCCCGGGAGCACGACGGATCGCTGCAGTCCGGAAGTCCGTTGCAGTCGTTGTCGAGCCCGTCGAGACAGCTGCGCTCGAAGCGCTCGCTCGGGATGCACATCACGCACTCGGGCCGACCGAGACAGTCCCGGTCGGTGCAGTCCACCAGCGAGTCGCAGTCCTCGTCCGAACCGTCGGCGCATGCGCTCTCGAAGGGTTGGCAGCCGACGCACTCCATGCGTCCGAAGCAGTCGGGGTCGGCGCAGTCGAAGTCGCCGTCGCAGTCGTCGTCGCGGCCGTCCCGGCAGACGAATTCGGAATCCGCCACCGGCATGCAAACCCCTACGCAGCCTGCGGCCGGGTTGCAGATGGCGCCGTCGTCGCAAAGCGCGTCGTTCGGAGTGAAGACACAGCCCGCCCCCTCGACACAGCGATCGTCGGTGCACGCGACGAAATCGTCGCACCTCTCCGGGATGAGCATCTCGCAGGTCCCGGTCAGGGGGTTGCACAGGTTGCGCCCATTGCAGTCGAGACCGTCGTTCGGGCAGTCGTCGTCTGTCGAGCAACCCGTCGGGGCAGCGTCGGTCGCCGTGTCCGGCGCGGCCCCGACGTCGACGCGCGTGCCTGCGTCGAGGCGGCTCGGGGCCCCGTCGGCAAAATCGTCGAGGGTCGTGCGGGCGCCGCAGCCGAGCGCGGGAAGAGAGCCGACCAGAAGGAGACAAGCGAGGACACGCGTGCAGGGACGAAGCATCGGAAAAGCGTAGCAAGCCGAGCGAGAAGTGCGAAAAGCTTCGCGCATGGAAATCTCCGGCGCTTCGTCCAGCACCCTCCGCGCCGAGCTGCCCGGGGTCGGCCGGATCGCCCGGGTCGTGCTCGGCGCGATGACCTTCGAGCGCCTCGCACCGGGGGGCTCGCGCGCACCTGCCGAGTATGACGCCGTCTGCGACTTCGCCGCGTCGCGGGGCCTCGACGCGATCGACACCGCACCGCTTTACGGCTTCGGGGACTCCGAGCGCATCGTCGGAGACTGGCTCCGCCGGCGCGGCGTACGCATGCGGGTGCTCACCAAGGTCGGCCTCGTCTGGGACGCGCCCGATGGGCACGGCGACGTGCTCTTCCAGGTGCAGGGGCGCGACGGTCGTCCCCTCGTCGTGCGCAAGGACTCCCGCCCGCGCTCGGTGCTCGCGGAGATCGATCGCAGCCTCGAGCGGCTGGGCGTCGAACGGCTCGACCTCGTGCAGGTCCACCACCGCGACCGAACCGTGCCGATCGACGAGACGATGGGCGCCCTGTGCGACGCGTGGCGCGCCCGCAAGGTGGCTGCGGTCGGGGTCTCCAACTACGACGCATCGGACCTCGAGCAAGCGAGCCGCGCGATCGAGCGCCACTCGGGCGGCGCGCTCCGGCTGTCGTGCACGCAGGGCCTCTACAACCTGCTCTCTCGCGACGCCGAGCGCGATGTCCTCAGCGTCGTGCGCGCCCGTGGCCTGGGCTTCCTCGCGTTCTCGCCGCTCGCGCAGGGCCTCTTGTCGGGCGCCATGGGCCCCGGGCGCGAGGTGCACGACTGGCGTGCCCAGATGCCGTTCTTCTCCATAGCCAATCGTCGGGTCATCGCCGCGGCGATCGATCGCGAGCTCGCGCCCCTCGCCCGCAGACACGGCGTCGCGGTCTCCGCCCTCGCGCTCGCGTGGGTGCTCGCGCGCGGCGAGGTCACCGCGGCGATCGTGGGAGCGCGGGACACGCGCCAGCTCGCGGGCTCGCTCGACGCGTTGTCGCTCGTCGCCGGCGGCGCCCGCGCGCTCGATCCGCGCGTGCTCGACCGCGTGGGCGACGCGTTCTCGCGCCTCGCGTTGTCGAGCTCACCGTCTCGCGTCGAGGCGCTCCGCGCCCGCGTCCGTCGGCTCCTTCGGTGAGTTGGCCGCGTCCATCGTGCTCTCGGCGGGTAGCGACGGGGCTCGGTCGACGGCCCGCTCTCAGCTCAGAGCGCGTCGACCGAGCCGGCCCCCTCGCGCACGACCACGATCTCGGGGCCGGTGACGTCGAGGACCGTCGACGGGATGAGGCCGCCGAAGCCTGCATCGAGGATCAGGTCGAGACCGGGGAAGGCCTCGTCGATGTCTGCGGGGTCGTTCAGCGGCTCGCCGTCGCGGCTCGCCGTGCTCGACACGATCGGGTTGCCGAGCGCCCGGAGGAGCGCGAGCGCGACCTCGTTGTGAGGGACACGGATCCCGACGGTCTTGCGCTTCATCTGCAGGATGCGCGGCACCTCGCGGCTCGCCTCGAGGATGAAGCAGTACGGGCCTGGCGTGAGACGCCGCATCAGGCGGTAGGTTCGATCGTCGACGAGCGCGTACTTCGAGAGGTCACCGAGGTCGGGACAGATGAAGGCGAGCGGCTGCTCGGGCTTCATGCGCTTGATCGCGTAGACGCGGTCGATCGCGCGCTTCTGCGTGATGTCGCAGCCGATGCCGTAGACCGTGTCGGTCGGGTAGGCGATGACCCCGCCGTCTCGGAGAACCTCGAGCGCCCGCTGGATCTTGCGGGGCTCGGGGTGCTGCGGGTTGATCTCGAGTCTCATCGACCCTCGGGAAATGCGGGGGACATTCGCGCGACGCTCAGCCCGCGTGGATGAGGCGTCGCTGTTCGCCGTCCTCGAAGAGCACGACGATGAACTGGTCCGTCGTCGTCTCTTCGACGCGACCGACGCCGAACTTCGCGTGGAGGAACCAGTCGCCGACCTTGTAGCGGCTCGACCGATCCCACGGCTGGCTGTGCGCCCTCGCGTAGGCGATCTCACGCTCGTCGAGCTTGCCCTTCTTGGGAGAAGGCGCTGCGGCTTTGCGTGTCCCGTTGCCTCCGCTGCTCGCGGCGCGAGGCGCGCGCTCGGGCTTCACCGGCGACGCGCCCGGCAGGGGCTTCTCGGGGGCCGGGGCCTTGGCGATGTGGCTCACGAGCCTGCGGGCCGCGGTCACCACGGAGAGCCGAGGGTCGCAGATCAGCACCTCTTCGAGGGTGTTGGGGCGCCCATTCGCCAGGCAGTCCTCGTAGTAGGCGCTGCAAGCTCGCGCGATGATCGCGAGGCGGTCGGCGTCTCCGAGGGCGTTCGGTCCCGCGCCGAGCGCCGGGAATGCCACGCGGATGACGTTGCGGGTCGAGACGAACTCGAGGACCGCGCGCACGACGGTCTCGAGGGTCGCCTTGTCCGGCGCCGGCGCCTGGATGCCGGCTTGTTCGGGCGGACGGGTCGCGAGCCAGAGGAGGAAGTCGCAGTGCAGCTTGCCTGGGTGGACCCGGAGCACGGCGCCGATGGGGAGGGCGCCGCCCGCGCGCTGCCGCTCGGCGTCGAGCAGGCGCCCGAGCTCGGCCGGGCCGTAGGCGAAGGAGAGGTCTTTGTCTGGGCCGGCGCCCGGCCAGAGACGCAGATCCGTGGTGCCGTCGTGGGCGATCACGCCGACGCGACGGGAGGTTGGGAGCTCATACGCGGAGGCTTGGAGAAGCACGATGTCCATGGGCGCGCGCCACGTAGCGCAAACTTCGCGACGTTCAACGTGCGAGGCACGCCGAGCGCGTTGCGTCGCACCTCGTTCTAGTGCACCGTCTGCGCCCCTTCGGCCTCCGCCTGCCCGACCCGAGAGCGATCATGTCCGACGAAGCCACGAACGTTGAACCGAGCCCCGCGACCGACGAGGCCACGCTGCACGCTGCGGCGGAGAGCCCCGTGGAAGGCTCTGCCGCCGAGCCGAGCCCCGAGGCTCACGACGACGCGCGCGAGCACGAGTCGAGCGCCGGAGCGCGCGCCGCGGAAGAGCCCGACGAGGACCTCCCTGCGCGCGGCGCCGATCCACGACCCTTCATCGTCCTCACGGCCATCCACGACGCCAACGCGCGCATCGCGGCGATCACGTTGAGCCACGCCGATGCGTGGGAGCGCGCGCAGAAGGCGATCGGGGACAGGTCCATCGCCGGGGTCGACCTGGTGGAGCTGTCGGTGCCTCCGCGCGCCTTCACCGCGCTGCGGGAGAAGTTGCAGCGCGCGCCCGACACGGTCGCGGTCTACGATCTCTTCCCCCTCGCGGCGCATCTGGGTCGCACCACGCGCAAGGTTGCGGGGCAGTTCCTCGCGGCCGAGATCCTCTGGGCGCTCGAGGAGCAGGGCATTCTGTCTGGCATTCCGCTCAACATCCGCCTTGAGGTCCCCCGGAGCTGGGGTGACCGCTCGCCCAAGGCCGTGCACGAGAAGCTGATGGAAGGCGGCGCGCTCGACCTCACCGAGGCGGCGATCGAGGACTTCCGATCGATCAAGAGCCGCTGGGACGAGCCCGCGTGAGCTCGCGCTGAGGGCCCGCTCGCGTGGCGAGGCCCGAGAGACCGCCGTGGGGAGGCCTGCTACACCTGCGGGGCGCATGCGCATCGTCACCTGGAACGTCAACTCCGTGCGCGCGCGGCTCGAGCGTCTGCTCGCGCTCCTCGCGCGTCATCGCCCCGATGTCCTGTGCCTCCAGGAGCTCAAGGTCGAGGACGCGGCCTTCCCGCACGCCGCGGTCCGAGAGGCCGGGTACATCGCGGAGACGCACGGCCAGCGCACCTACAACGGTGTCGCGATCCTGACGCGCGAGCCGCTCGAAGACGTGCGGCGCGGGATGGGGGAGGGCGACTCGGATCCCCAGGCGCGGCTGATCTCCGGGCGCTTCCGGGGTGTCCGCGTGATCTCCGCGTACTTCCCAAACGGGGGCGAGCTGGGCAGCGAGAAGTACGTGTACAAGCTCGCGTGGATGAAGAGTCTCGGCGCGATGCTCGCGCGGGACTTTTCGCCCGGCATGCCGCTCGTTCTCGCGGGCGACTTCAACGTGGCGCCCGACGAGCGCGACGCGAAGAACCCGGACGCGTGGCGGGACACGGTGCTCTGCGCGGACGAAGTGCGAGGCGCGCTCCGCGACCTCCGCAGCTGGGGCCTGCACGACTCGCTGCGCCTCGTGAACGACGCGCCCGGTCTCTACTCCTGGTGGGACTATCAGAGGCTCGGATTCCCCAAGAACGACGGCCTCCGCATCGACCACATCGATGTGACCGAGCCTCTGCGCGCGCGCGTCCGTGACGTCCGCATCGATCGCGAGGAGCGAAAGGGCAAGCAGCCCTCGGACCACGCGCCCGTCTTGCTCGAGCTCGCGGATTGATGCGCGCGCTCCTCGACGCGCTGCATCCGTGGCCGCTCGAGGAGGCGCTCGTGCGCCCCGTCGCTTCGCTCTTGCTCGCGTTCTTCGTGCCCATCGCGACCGCCCGGGCCATGGCCCTCGTGCTCTTCGGGCCGCGGGCGCGCGATGCCCAGGACGTCCCGCGCAAGGTCGCCCCGTTTCGCACCGCCTCCGTCCTCGTCGGGATCGTGCAGCTGCAGCTCGCGTGGATGCTCGGCACGCGCGCCCTCGGGCCGCCGTGGATCGAGGCCCCAGACCACGCGCTCTCGGAGGGATTCGGGCTCCTCACCGTGCTCGCAGCGCTCGTCGGGGGCGGGGTGGGGCGGCTCGTCGAGCGTGAGCACACGGGCGTGGCCCCCGCGCGCCGCGACGTGCTCGACGCGGCGCTCCTGCGGCTGAGGCTCGGCAGCTACCTCGCTGGGCCGCTCGTCGTGGTTCACATCGCGACGCGCCTGCCGATCCTCGACGAAACGGGGGGCTTGCGCGTGGCCGTTCTCGCCGCCGCGTTCGCGCTCGTCGTGATCGCAATCGCCTACGGCGGGCTCGCGGGCCTTCTCCTCACGGGCTCCGTCCGAGTTGCCGGCTCGCGCGCGCGCTCGCTCGCACGGCGCGCGGCGGAGCGCGAGGGGGTACGGCTCGCAGCGGTCCTGCGGCTGCCGACCGGAACGGTGCCGTTCGCCAACGCGGCCGCGTTTCCGTGGGCTCGCACCGTCATCGTCACCGATCGGATCACCGAGATCCTCGAGGATGACGAGCTCGAGGCCGTGCTCGCGCACGAGGCTGGACACCTCTCCGAGCCGCCCTGGGTGGCACTGGCGCGGATCGGGACCGCCGCGATGGTCATTGCAGGCGTCTCGCTCGGACCTGCGGTGCTCTGGTCCTGGGGTGTGAGCGCCGATCTGGAGCTCGCGGCCCTCGCCGTCCTCGTCGTCGCCGCGCTTTGTGCACTCCTCGGCGTGCGGTCGCTCGCGCGTCGCATGGAGGAGCGCGCGGACGCCCACGCGCGCGCATCCGTGGGCGCCGAGCCGCTGGCGCGAGCGCTCGAGAAGCTGCACCACGATGCGCTTCTTCCGCTCGTGACGGGCAAGCGTCGCGTGCATCCCGACCTCTACGATCGCCTCCGCGCCTGCGGTCGCGATCCTGGCCCCCCGCCTCCACCACCTGCGACGCGCAGCGGGCTCGTGGTCGGCCTGGGCGTCGCGGCGTCGCTCGCGGCTTGCGCGTGGCTCGCGGCGGAGCTCAGTCGCTTCCCAGCGTCGGAGGCCGAGCTCGTCGGTGAGGCCGACGCGTGGCGGCGCCTGCGCGTCGATCCGTGGGACCCGGGCGCGACGCTTGCGCTCGCATGGCAGGCGCGTCGCCGCGACGACCTCGAGCGCGCGGAGGCGTACGCGACCGAGGCCGCGCGCCTCGGTGCGCCTGTGGCGCCGTTGCTCGAGATGGAGGCCGAGCTCCTGGCCGCCCGCGGATTGTGCGCACGGGCCCGCGAGACCTTCGACCGTGCTCTCGCGGCGCGCGTCGCGGATCCGCTCGAGGGCCCGCTCGAGCTCGGCGGCTACCGGATCCCGCCGACTCTGCTCACCTCGTGCGGGATGGGCACCGCGCCTGCCGAGTGAGCGACGCGCGGCGACGCATTCGGTCATTCTCTCGACCGAATCGGCCCTCCCCGCCGCGAGGAGCCCGCTTGAACACTTCGCGCGCTCCGTGTCACCTATGGGCACCATGGCGTCTCCGACGTGCGCTCGCCTCGTATTCGCCGCCTGGCTCGCGAGCCTGGCGCTGTCCTCCCTCGCGTGCGGGCCGACCGCGCCTCGGTACCGGGCTGCCCGCGGGGAGGTGCAAGCCGAGGACACCGTCGTGGGCCCGGGCGATGTGTTCGACGTCCGGGTCTACGACGAAGAAAACCTCAGCGCGGAGTACCGCGTCGAGAACGATGGCACGATCGACTTCCCGCTCGTCGGCCGCATCGAGGTCGCAGGGCTCGTTCCGACCGTGATCGCCGAGCGCATCCGCGACAGGCTCCGCGACGGGCAGTTCTTGATCGCGCCTCACGTGAGCGTGCGGGTCCAGGAGTACAACTCCCGCCGTGTATCGGTGATCGGTGCGGTCCGCGAGCCTGGAAGCTATCCCATCCGCAGCCGCATGGGCGTGGTCGAGGCGGTGAGCCTCGCGGGCGGCTTCACCGCGCTCGCCAACCGGGACGCGACGCTGCTCACGCGCCGCATCGAGGGTGAGCTGCGCACCTTCAGCATCCCGGTCGACCGGATCTCCAGCGGCCAGGAGCCGGACGTCACCGTCCGAGCAGGGGACATCCTTCACGTCCCCGAGCGCCTGTTCTAGTCCCGAATCGAGCGTCACTGACGCGCCATGCTCGAACGGGGCCGAGCCCGCACGAGCGGCGCGCAAGTCGGATCCTCGATGCGCGCTCGACCGCGAAGCCCGCTACGCACCGGCGCGAACCCGCTTGCGCGAAGTCGCAGGAACCGGCCGGACGGCCGACTTGCGCGGAGCCCGGCCGTGGCGCGGAAGAGCGCGGATTCGTGGGGAGAACGCGAATTTGGCGTCGGTGGCACGCGTCCTGTTAGGGCGAGCGCAGGAGGAACCCGATGAGCGAGCCCCTCACGAGCGCGACCCCCCATCCCGCGGCCCAGCCGCGCGCGCTCCGTATCCTGGCGAAGTCCACCTTCCGCGAGCTCAAGAGCAGCGGCTACAGCCGATCCGAGATCCTCGCGTTCGCGACCGAGATGCTTTCTCTCGTCTCGAGCGACCTGCGCGACGGCCAGAGCATCGAGGCCACCGCCGAGGAGTGATCCATCCTTGACTTGGCCGCGCCCTGTGCGCGGCGAACGGAGGCGCGCCGCGTGCGGCGCGCCGCGTTCATTTGTGCGCCCCGCAAGGGGGCGACCATGCGGGTGCACGTACCGCCGAGAGGCGGCCATCCGGTTCGAA
>JBKDQC010000668.1:0-6225 GCA_046342295.1 Deltaproteobacteria bacterium
GGGTCGCTTCGTCTCGCTGCTGCGCGGCGTGCTGGCGCGCGTGCGCCGTGGCGAGGCGGACTGAGCGGCGCGAACGTCGCGAGGATCGCCTGGCCGCTGCTCGAGGCCTCGGCGCGTGAAGCGCGCGAGCAGGCCTACGCGCCGTATTCCGCATACCGCGTTGGTGCGGCGTTGCTCGCGGAGGATGGCCGCGTGTTCACGGGCGCGAACGTGGAGAACGCGAGCTACGGCCTCTGTCAGTGCGCTGAGCGGAGCGCGATCGGCGCCGCGGTGACAGCGGGCGCGCGGCGTTTCTCCGCGATCGCGATCGTGACCGGCGGCGCGGTCCCCGCGACTCCTTGCGGGATGTGCCGACAGGTACTTGCGGAGTTTCCACCGAGCTTCCCGGTGCGCTGCGTCTCGAGCGAAGGCGGCGTCGTCGAGACCGACACGGCGGCCTTGCTCCCCTCGGGTTTCGGGCCAGGCGTTCTGGCCGGAGGGCGCGGCTGATGGACCGCCTCGACAGCGATCTCGACGTGCTGATCCGCGGCGGCTGCGTCGCGACGATGGACGCGCGCCGTCGCGCGCTCCGGGCCGACGTGCTCGTCTCGAATGGCCGCATCGTCGCGGTCACACCGCGCGGCGTCGCGGACGCGACCCGCCCCGCGATCGGAGCGCCATCGCACGCGCGCGTGATCGAGGCCGAGGGCGCGATCGTCGTTCCGGGCTTCGTGCAGACGCATGTGCATCTGTGCCAGGCGCTCTTTCGTGGCATGGCCGACGAGCTGCCGCTGCTCGAGTGGCTTCGCCGCCGCATCTGGCCGCTCGAGGCCGCGCACGACGCCGAGAGCCTCGCCGCGAGCGCTGCGCTTGGTGTCGCGGAGATGATGCGCGCAGGTACCACCACGGTGCTCGACATGGGCACCGTGCACCACCACGACGCGGTCTTCGAGACCCTCGCCAGGAGCGGGATCCGCGCGGTGTCTGGCAAGGCGATGATGGACCGCGGCCTCGGGGTCCCGAAGGGGCTGCGAGAGACGACCAAAGACTCCCTGCGAGAGACCGAGCGGCTGATCGCGCGCTGGCACGGCGCCGGCCGCGGACGTCTTCGTTACGCGCTCGCGCCCCGCTTCATCCTCTCGTGCAGCGAGAAGCTCCTCCGCGCGAGCGGCGAGATCGCCGAGGCCACCGGAACGCTCGTGCACTCTCACGCGGCCGAGCACCCGGGGGAGAAGACGGAAGTCCGCGCCCGGCTCGGCATGGACGACGTCGATGCGCTCGCGTCGTACGGCTTGGCGGGTCCGCACGTCGTGCTCGCGCATGGCGTGCAGCTCACGAAGGCGCAGATGCGCCGCTGCGGCAGAGACGGCACGCGCTTCGTCCATTGCCCGAGCGCGAACCTGAAGCTCGCGAGCGGGATCGCCGACGTCGTCGCGATGCGCGAGGCAGGCATGGTCGTGGGCCTCGGGGCCGACGGTGCACCGTGCAACAACCGGATGGACCCCTTCACGGAGCTGAGGCAGGCAGCGCTCCTCGCCAAGGTGGTCCGCAAGGACGCAGCGGCGCTCGCGCCGATGGACGCGCTCGCGATGCTGACGATCGAGGGCGCCCGTGTGCTCGGCCTCGACGCCGAGATCGGCTCGATCGAGGTCGGAAAGCGTGCGGACCTCACGGTCGTTCGCCTCGATGGGCTGCATGCGGAGCCCCATGACGACGCGGCCTTCGGTGATCCCGTCGCGCGGCTCGTGTACTCGGCGACCGCGAGCGACGTGACGGACGTGCTCGTCGACGGAGTTCCGGTCGTGGTCCGAGGCGAGCTCCGCGCGCTCGACGCGGAGGCCGTCCGCCTGGAGGCTCGCCGGCAGGCCGTGCGCGTCCACGTCCGCGCGGGCCTGCGGGGGCCTTGACCGAGCGTCGAGAGCGCTCAACGGACGGCGGCGCCGGTGCCGAAGGTGCCGTCCCGTGCGAGCTGGAGCACCCGATCGATCGGGAACGCTCGGTGGAAGATCAGCGGTGCGGCAGGGCTGGCCGCGAAGGCCCGGAGCGCCCGCTCGTCGAGGGGCTCGCCTCGGAGGAGCGGTAGCACGTACGCGTGCCAGGCCACGCCCGAGGTCAGGAGCGCGACCACCGCGATGGCGCGGATGCCGGTGGTCCGTGACTTCACGCGTCGACCCAGGTCGTCCTCGGCCTGGGCCGAGGGGCCGGGGGCGCGCTCGCGCTCGCGGGCGAGGAGATGTGCGAGCGCGAGCGCGAAGAAGGGAACGATCGCGGTCATGTAATAGAGGAACGTCATTCGCAGCACGAGCGCCCAGAACAGGAGCTGCGCGAGTGGCAAGGCCGCGAGCAGCGCGCTCGCCGCGTCGCGCGCGCGCGCCGCACGCACGAGCAGCACGAGCGTCGCCACCTCGCCCGCGAACCATACGAAGGGGCTCCCGATCGCCGCGATCACGCGGAAACGTTCGCCATCGGCGCGAAGCGCGTACCAGAGCGGTTGGCGCGCGAGAAACCACTCGAACCATGCGGAGCGCTGGTCCGAGGAGAAGTAGTACGTGTGGTAGCTGACCATGCGGTAGTGGAGGGACACCACGCGCTCGGGCCAGGAGAGGGCGTCGTCGAGGGGGCCCTGCACCTGGGGAAACGCGTGGAGTCCGAAGTGCGTCGCGCCTGGAAGCGCGAAGCACCCGAGGTAGACGGTGCCGAAGGTGCCGAAGAGCTCGAGGAGCGCGCGCCGATCGGCGCGGAGGTGCTTGCCGTCGAGGCGCACGAACGCCACGACGAAGACGGGCGCGAGGGTCAGCGCCGTCCACTTGGTGCCGAGGGCGAGACCCGCGAGGGCCCCGGCGAGCACACGGAGCGCGCGCCCGTGGCGTGCGTCCTTCGCCGCGCGCGCGGCGAGGAGCGCGAGCCCCGCGTTCACGTAGAAGAGCGTGAGCAGCGCGTCGAGCGTCGCGAGCCGCGCGGTCACGTAGAACAGGGGATCGACCAGCAGGAGGCAAGACGGAAGCGCGAGGAGCCAGCGCGGCGCACGCGCGCCGACGAGGCCCGTCGGCTCGAGCCAGAGAGGCAAGCTGGCGACGAGCAGCACGATCGCGACGAAGGAGGCCGCGCGCCACCCGAGCGCCGTGTCCCCCGCGAGCTGGATGCCGAGCCCGATGAGGAATTTCCCGAGCGGAGGGTGCTCGGGGTTCTCGAGCGGACCACCGTCGAAGAAGCGGTGCGCGTCGGTGATGTAGAAGCCCTCGTCCCAGTAGGCGTGCGCAGGGTCCCCGAGGCCTGCGCCGAGCCAGGCGCTCGACACCGCCGCGAGGCCGGCCGAGATGCCCCACGCTGCGCTCGAAGGTGCGGTGGGCGAGGAGAGACCGGCAGGCACGTCCCGCGACTCTCGCATAGATTGCTCCGATGCTGGGAGGCTTCGAGCTCCGCTACCTCGGTGCCGTCGCTCGTGGGGAACACTACCCCGCGGCGCAGCGCACCATCCCCTGGCTCCTCCGCTCGACGGCTGCGGCCCGGGCGCGGCGCCGGGTCTCGGAGGTCATGCTGGCCTCGAGCCACGCCGACGACGCGCGCCACGTGCACCGCGTCGCCTACCTGCGCCTCCTGGGTCGGGAGCCGCCCAACCACGACGACAAGGCCGCCATCGAGACGGCCTTCGAGACGCACCGCGATCCGCGCCGCGAGGCCCGCGCGCCCGTCGTGCTCGCGGGGTGGGTCGCGCTGCTCATCGCCGCGTCGGTCGCGTCCTTCCTCGCGTACCGGCACCTCACGCGGCGCGCACCGGTGCTCGCGCTGCCATCGAGCACCGCAGAGGTGCCGCTGCCTGCGACGTCCTCGGCGCATGAGCCCGGGGTGGCGGCTCATCCTCTCGAGCCCTTGATGCGCGAGGCCATCCCGGCCTGGGTCGTTGCGCTCGACGCCGCGAGCGCGGGGCGACCGCGACCGCCGCCGGGCGACGTCGACGGCTGCCATGCAGCGGTGCTCACGGCGCTCGCCGACGCCCACGCTCCGCCCGAGCTCGTCGCGGCGGTCCGCGACTTTCTCGACGCCTCGGAGCAATTCTCCGCGCGCGGTGCGCCTGCCGGCGAAGACCCGATCACGCCGCGGCTCGTCGCGATCGACGACGCGCTCGCCCGTGCGGGGGCACCGGTCTACATCGACGCCGTGGTGACCGCGCGCGCCTACGACGACCGGCGTCGCGTCCTCGCCTCGACCTTCCGCGTGCGCGCCCGCCGGGTGTTCGCGAGCGGCGAGCGCCGCGTGACGTCGCTCGACCTCGCTCGCCTCGACACGCTCTCGTTCGAGCGCTCGCTCCTTGGCTATACCCGACCCGACGTCCGGCATGCGCTCGTGCTCACGGCGCGGGTCGAGGGCTACCTCGTCACCGAGGCGCTCCCCGCGATGCATGCGCCCGAGGAGTCGGTGATCGTGCGCGGCTACGAGGACGAGCGCGACACGGGTTGGGTGACGCCTTTCGAAGCTGCCGTGCACGAGGTGCTGCGCGAGGAGGCGAGCTACGCCGCGCCGGCGTCGGCGGTCGCGGCGCTCGCGGAGGCGACCGCGCGCCGGCGGCATGCGTTCGAGACGCTCGCGGCCGCCCTCGAGGAACGAGGCATGCGCCTGCGCGCGCCGGAGACGTACGCGTTCGACCTGACCTCACTGTCGGGCGCGCTGTCGGTGCTCGATCCGAGCCAGCGCGGGGATGTGCGCGAGGCGCAAGCGCTGCTCGAGCTGCCCGCGAACGCGGCGACCTACCGCTCTCTCGAGGAGGACGAGCTCGCGTCCATCGCACGCCACGAGGTGCAGCACCGGCTCGACTACGAAGACGACCGGATCGTCACCGTCCCCGACGCGCTCGCGCGCTACACGGGGCGCACGGAGTTCGAGGATCGCGTGAACCGCCTCGCGGAGCGCAGCAACGCAGAGCTCTCGGCGTATCTGTCGCAGGTCGCGCGTGAGCCCGATCGCGCGCGGAGCCGCCTCGTGCACATCGCGCGCTTCGTCATGGACCGCGACCTCTGGGGGATGCCCGAGTCTTACGCTGCGCTCGTGATCTTCGAGGCGATCGCGGCCGAGCTCGCGGTCGTTCACGGCGAGCTCGTCGTGGGACGTGGCATCCGCCGCAGCGAGATCGCGGCCATCTTCCTCGCCGCGCGCGCTCGGAGCGGCGCGGCGGTCGCGCAGGCCGCGCGTGCCGCGTGGCGTCGCCTCTACGGGCTCGAGCTCCCCGCGCTCGAGCTGGTGCGATGACGTCGCCGAGCTCGCCCCACGCGCGTCGTGTCGGGCGTGTCAGGTGCCGCTGTCGGAGGCCGTGTCTACCCGGCGAAACATGGAGATCTCGACGTCTGGCGCCTCACCGCCCCGGGCACCCGGCCGCGTGCGCGAGGAGGCGTACGCGCGCGGCCTCGCGCGACCTCGGGAAGCGCTCGAGCAAGGTCTCGAAGGTACCGCAGCTGCTCCGCACCCCGGTCTGCCTCCGCTGGGCCTCCGTGAGCATCCAGAGCTGCGAGGCGGTCCGCGCGCGACCTTCGCCTAGGATGCGGATGACGCACGCGAAGTCTCCGGCGACCAAGCAACTTCGAGCGTCGGACTCTGGCGACGCGCCCCGCGGCAGCTCGTCGAGCGTGAACGGGCGAGGCGGCGCGGGTCGCCGGCGGACCGCGGCCGTGATCGGTGTGCTCCCGCGAGCCTCGAAGTGCACGCCGCGGTCCTCGTCGACGCGGTAGCGGTACGACTGGAACGCGTGGGGACGGCCACGGCGGAGCTCGACACGCACCGCCTGCACGACGCACGCGCGCTCGATGCCGCTCGCCCCGAGGCTCTCCTCCTGCATCGGGATGAGCTCGAGGCGAACGCGCGCGCCGGGCTCGCGGCGGCAGCGACCGAGCGCAACGCGGAGGCGCTCCACCCGCTCGGCGTGGAACGCCGGCGTCGAGGCCTCGTCGCTGGGTAGGTATGCGCGCGGCGTCGGGCGCTCCGCGAACACGGGCGGGAGCTTGAGCGGACGGTTGGGGCCCTCGTCCCAGGCCTCGACGTCATCCTCGGGCTCGTCGTCGACCGCGCTCTCGTCCGCGTCGACCGCGCTCTCGTCCGCGTCGGCCGGCGCGGCGACCGTGCGAGCCGGGTCCGGCGCGGCGAGGGGCGACGCCGCTTCCTCGGCGGGAGCCACCGGCGGCGCGCCTCCCTGCAGGCTGCGCGGGCGTCGAGCTCCATCCGAGCCGGCATCGCGGATCAGCTCGGTCTCGGCGGTGC